>JBBSNR010000043.1:0-13101 GCA_038260635.1 Phormidesmidales cyanobacterium | reverse complement strand
GTCTACGGGGGGCGCTGCGATGAACGCAATTACGAAACATGCGGTAGCAGCGAGTAGTGTCGGAATCATCAACACGCCGAACCAGCCTACGTAGAGGCGGTTTTCGGTGCTGGTGACCCACTGACAAAACTGCTCCCACAGGGAAGCGCTTTCGCTTCTTTGAAGAGTAGTGGTTGTAGAAACCATGAATGATTGCGGGGGTGAAGGTGAATATATATAGGACGGACGAGGCGTTCAAATGAAGGCTTTTGTCTGTCGGTATGCAATTAATATAACACTATGTAACGAAGTATTGCAAATAGATTAACAAAAGCAGAAACGCCTGGGTCATCTATGTTGCTTGCGTTTTTAGATATTGCACTGGCGTTTCGCTAGAGGTTGGCCGGGCGAGTAGAGGCGTTTATGAGTGGCTCGCACTTGCCCGCGCTGGGAATTCAACGCAGTCATGCCCCTATCGCCGACCTTCTATCCATAGATGAGGGGAGGCTGAGCGGAGGCTGTGAGCAATTCACGGCGACTCCTCAGATAGATTCAGCGAGCCCTTAAGCAACCCTCAGATGGCAGGCTGACGCCAATGGCATTCTTAACCTAATGAAGCAAACACACCGCCTTCTCAAGCAAACTAAGGAACCCCATCATGAAACGTCAATTCTTCACCGCCCTGTTTTTGACTGCTGCTACTGTAGCGATCGCCCCCGTTGCTGATGCTGCTGAATCCAAAGCCGTAGAGAACATTCAAGCGACCCGTTTAGAGCATCTCGATACTCAAAGCAAAGCGATCAAAGATATTCAAGCTGCTCGTCTAGACTTCCTCGACAGCCAAAGTAAGTCCGTTGAGAATATCCAGGCCACGCGCTTAGAGTTTCTGGACAATCAGAGCAAAGCTGTCGATGACATTCAAGCCACGCGCCTGGCGCATCTTGATACTCAGACTAAGGCTATCGATGACGTGCAAGCCACTCGATTGGCGGGTCTTTATAGTCGCTCTAAGTCCGGCGCTCTCTAAACGCCACGGCTGCGACGACGGGTTAGCCGCTGTACTGGCCCTCTGAATCCGTCACCTGTCAGCGTGCTGAGCTAGTGAAGTAACTTCTTTGCTCAGAAGTAGGCTGTACCAGTCTTCGACAGTCTAGCCCTGCTGAGAGCGATCGCTTCTTCCTTGGGTTGCCTGTACTGGCGTCAGGACAATCCCGGCAGTGCTCCACCTTTTCTACTAAATCATGGCTCCCGCGATGGTCAGCCTTCTGAATCTCTGCACTATTGCCACTGTTTATTGAGCAGGCAGTAGGTCAATGAAAGGCGGTACCGGACAGCCTAAGGCTATAAGGATAGCCCGCAGCAGTTCTGCCTCTTGGTCGGTCGTTTGTCCATCTATTAAAACCGTGTGAGCGCAGGCTTGTGCAATCGACTGCTTCAGCTTTGGATCGGTCTGCCTCAACCGACGTAAGACTTTACCGAGATTGGGCAAGGTGCAGGTGGGCAATTCTGTAGGCATTGGCTGCTTTGTAGCGCCCGGCAGCTGTTGAATGCCACAACGAAAGGCATAGTCTATTTGAGAATGTTCATGCTGGCCTACCTTTGCCAGGGCCGATATCAGCAACAGGCTGTCGGGCCAGATGTCGGTGAGTCGAGAAGCGCTTTCAGCCGATGGCTTCTCAGGCTGAAAGTAGGGCGCTAAGCGATATTGCAAAACAGATTGCAGCGCAAATTCACTCAGAGACAGCTTGCCATCTGCTTTTACCAGGGCCTTCACACGGATGAAAAACTGAGCAGCCACTTCCGGCTTGAGCTGCTTCAGAGCAGAAATACACAGTTCTAGCAGCGGCAGGCGAGACCGTACAGGTACCTGGTCAAGCAGCGGTTCTATACTCTCCAATAGGGCATATACTTTCAGCGAACTGTCAGAGATGATTTGTTTCTGGCGAGACCGCACCTTTGTATCTACATCCAAAAGTAAGCCATAGCAGACCGCGACAGCACCGGGTTGAGATCTCACCGTTTGCAAAAGAGGCTGCGGCAAATGATTCAAAAGCGACTGTGCCTGCGTGAGATGAGCTGGCGTCACTACGCCAATATCGGCAATGATCGCATCAGGTGTCAGGTTGTGAGGTGCTTTAGGTTGATCTATGCTGCGGGTTGCTCCAGCAGCAGCAAAACTAGAGACGGCCCCTACATTGCTGAGTTGATTGATCGGGTTGTGGCTACTCAGGGCAACTGGGAAAGCCGCCCCTTTATTTCCCACCAATGGGCGACTTGCCACCTGAGCCTGGGCAGATGAGCCAGTCCCTAACCGGCGGATACGTTCAGCTAGCGGCGGATGAGTCGAAAAGGCACTGGCAAAAGCGCTCAGCGCAGAAACATTATTGAAAAATAGGTGGCTTGCGGCCTCAGCTTCACCAGAAGACATTTGCGGACGCTGAGACTGCCTGGCAATACACCTCAGGGCATCGGCAATTCCCTCAGGGTTGCGAGTAAACTGTACCGCAGATGCATCGGCCAAAAATTCTCGCTGGCGAGAAACGGCGCTTTTGATCAGTTGACCAAAGATCCAGCCAATCGCGCCAATTACCATCATCGAGCAGGCAAAGGCTAGCCAAGCGCCACCGCCGTTGCTGTCACGGTCTGAAGCGCGGCGATGCCTGCTAAATAAGAATTCGCGACCCAGCAGATGGATAAACAGCAGGCCATGCACCAAGCCCATCAGCCTCAGGTTGAGTGCCATATCGCCATTCACAATATGGCTAAACTCGTGACCGATAACGCCCTGTAGCTGGTCGCGATTGAGCAGCGTGAGGCTGCCCTGAGTCACACCGATAACAGCGGTGTTGGGAGTGAGGCCAGCGGCAAAGGCGTTGATACTGGTTTCCGGCAACAGATAAACTTCGGGGACGGCGATGCCTGCGGCGATCGCCATCTCTTCCACTACGTTCAGCAGCTCGCGCTCCTGTAGATTCGAGGTATCTTGCCTGACGAGCTGACCGCCTAAGCTCTGGGCGACGGCCCTACCACCCCCCCGCAAAGCAAACATTTTACGAAGGCTACCGCAAGCGACAATCAGGCAGACGCTCAGCGCGGTTATTCCTAACCAAACAGGTTGCCACAAGTCTTGTACTGTACCACTCTGCACGGCAATCGCAATGCAGGTTGCGTACATCGCCAAAATGGTAAAGGCGATCGCACAGCCAAACAGAAAAATGAGATAGGTGGTGGTGCGCCGGGCCTCGTCCTGATGCTCGAAAAAGTTCTTCATTGACCGTCATTCCTCTTATTGTCACTAACAGCAACTTACGAAAAGGAAACTCGGGGCGGTTGCCGCGCTTCCGCTGTGAGTTCCTGCCACAGTTCAGCAAAGGAAAAGTTAAACGTCGTGGCAACTAAGTTGTTAGGAAACACTTCACGACTGGTGTTGTAGAGCGTGACGCCATCGTTGAAGGCCTGCCGCGCAAAAGAAATTTTGTTCTCAGTCGTCCGCAGTTCTTCCATCACTGTCTGCATAGACTGGTCAGCTTTGAGGTCGGGATAAGCCTCGCTCACTACCATCAGTCGGCTCAGCATCCCCGTCAGACCGGCTTCAGCCGTCATCGCTTGCTGCATTGCCTGCGGGTCGCCTGGAGTAGCAGCAGCAGCCCGAGATGAACTCATCGCTTGGTTGCGTGCTGTAATCACGGCCTCTAGCGTTTCGCGTTCATGCGCCATGTAGCCCTTGGCCGTCTCTACCAGGTTTGGAATCAGGTCATAGCGGCGTTGCAGCTGCACATCAATTTGTGAATAAGAATTCTGATAGCGGTTGCGCAGGGTGACTAGCCGGTTATAGCTTTTCCAGATAAATAGACCTATCGTTACAATCGCTGCGATTAGCAGCAGCAGAATTATCCCCAAAACAGACATCGGCGAATTCTCCTTGGATAAGCTTTAGCGGCCTATGTGCTCTCAACTATTTATGCTTTTCCAGAGTGCCCCGACAACAATAGAAATCCTGTAGGCAATTCAACCTAACTTTGCTGCTGTCAGGGCATCAACTTTTGCTTGCTGAAATCGTATGGGCACTATTGCTGGACATCGGCATAACCCTTTAGCTCGTGAGAGTGCTATTCAGCTGCCGTGTCCATCGCGATCGCGCAAAGATAAGTCCGGCGTCAGCTGCCGAAAGGACTGTGGATGAGCCAGGTTTGAGATGGTGATGCCCAGCAGCCTGACCGGTCGATTTACATCCAGATGTGCAGACAGCAAATCGCGCGCGAGCTGCAAGATCTCTTCTGGCTCCTGAATTAAACTCTCTCTCGTACGGCTGCGCGTAATCGTCTCATAGTTGCCGTACTTTATCTTCAGCATCAGCGTTTAGCCGTCGCGTTTAGCCGCTGATGCCCCTCCTGCGCGATCTTCACCAGCGCTGCCTTTATCTCCGCTGGCTGTCGTAAGTCTTTTGAAAAGCGCCGCTCCGCGCCAATCGACTTGCGAATGCGATGGGGATTGACCGGTCGGTTGTTAATAGGAAATGAGGGAATTGGATACGATGGAGAGCAGATAAGCCCGCTATACTGTTCTAGCCATCTAAGAAAAACGGAGAAATTCACAGCTGCGGCTATCTTTCCTCGATTTTTGCAAACTGCTAGCTTTGTTATGCATATTCTCATCACCGGCGGCGCGGGATTTTTGGGGCAGCGGCTCGCCCGGCAATTGCTGGCTGATCCTGGCTTACAAACGCTGATCCTGGCGGACATTGTACCGCCACCGACACCTTTTGACGACGCTCGGGTGACGAGCATTCAGGCGAATCTCACTGACCCGCAGGCGGCGCAGCGGCTGGTGACGCCAAAAATGACGGCGGTCTATCATCTGGCGGCGGTGGTGAGCGCTCAGGCTGAGGCCAATTTTGACTTGGGGATGGCGGTAAACTGTGACGGTACGCGCCATTTGTTAGAGGCGGTGCGGCATCAGGCGGCGGGGGCAAAGGTGATATTTGCCAGCTCGCTAGCCGTGTTTGGTGGGGAGCTGCCAGCGGTGGTTTCTGACCAGACGGCGGTGATGCCGCAGTCGTCTTATGGCACGCAAAAGGCGATCGCCGAACTCTTGGTCAATGACTACACGCGCAAAGGCTTTATCGATGGCCGGGTATTGCGACTGCCGACTGTCTGCGTACGTCCGGGCAAGCCCAATGCGGCAGCGTCTTCTTTTGCCAGCAGCATTATTCG
This sequence comes from Phormidesmidales cyanobacterium, assembly GCA_038260635.1. GTDB lineage: Bacteria > Cyanobacteriota > Cyanobacteriia > Phormidesmidales > Phormidesmidaceae > Phormidesmis. The sequence continues at coordinate 7,909 of JBBSNR010000043.1, read as the reverse complement.
CGAACCGCTTCAGGGCGAAACCGCCGTCTGCCCGGTTGACCTGAGCCTACCGCTCTGGCTCTCTAGCCCCGGCATCGTTACCGCTAACTTGATCCACACTCTGAATCTTTCCGCTGATCGCTTTGCAGGCATCCGCGCCGTTAATCTACCTGGCATTACGGTCACTGTGCAGGAGATGATCGAGGCGCTGAGCCGGGTGGCGGGTTCGGCTGCTGAAAAGATTCGGTATGAGCCCGATGATGCCATCTCTCAGATTGTCGCTAGCTGGCCCAGTCGCTTTGATGTGAGCCGGGCGCAGGGGTTAGGGTTTGAGAGCGATCGCAATTTTGACGAAATTATCCGCGCCTTTATTACCGAAGAGACATAGGCTAAGTCCAGCAAAGTGCAAATGCGTCCACTTGCTGCATCAGTCTTCCATGCGCCTCAAAGTGAATGATGTAGTAGTAGCCTTCCCTTCAAGATATTTGCTCAGCGCCTGAAACGTGCTCGGACGCAGCCGCTATTAACCCGACTTTGCAGCGCTGCCAAAGGCCAAGAGAGAAGCACAGCCTTTTCCCCACTCGACAATACGATCAATCACATCGCTCTCTAGCCACGCGCTCTTAGGCAGTGATGACTGTACTATCAGGCTTTTGAGCTTGAGATACTCCACATGCTCATGTTCGTCATACTGCTCATAGCCGCGCGGCATCGACTTCAGCTTGTCTTCATCGCTCAGCGACAGGCCCGCTGCCTCTAAATCTTGCAGCACGCTAGAAAACACCTTTGACTTTTCGATTATCCGGTCTCGAATGGGCGCTAGCTCCGCCGCTTTCAGCTTGTAAAATCCGCAGGCGATCATGCCCCCTGAGGAGTCGAGCTGAAGGTAAATCAGGCCCTCTTTTTCGGCTTTAGTACCCGATAGCGTCAATACGCCGCTGACCTGCGTACTGTAAGGAGATTTATCTTTGGAAAAGCGAACGTCGCGGTTTTGGCGAAACATCGTTTTGGCACTGCCAGATAGGGGAGTGGCAGTTTCTGAGAGGCGATCGCTCGCCAGTTCCAAAACTTCGGCAAACGGTTCTCTCAGATATGCCTCAAAATCATCTCTATGTTCGTCATACCAGGCCTTCTCATTATTCTCTGCAAGACCTTCGAGTAAATCGAATGATTTACGGGTAAAATTCGGCATTGCTGTCAATATCTCCTACGCTGTTTAAAGAACTGCTTTAATTATGCTGGGTTATTGGGTGCGTTAGTCAGACAACCCGTAGGAACTGTTCCTCGATTCGGAACTTTAGAAATCAGAGAGCCTTGAGGAAGCAAGCGTGCATAAGCTATTTCGTTTTCTCAAGGCTGACTTTGTTGGCTCTGGTCAATTTACTCACCACCAGCTCGTACGACTTATTGACCAGGTCAACCAGCATGTCTTCTGGAATCTCATCGGTCAGCGAAACTGTTATCCAGTGCTTTTTGTTCATGTAGTAGCCGGGAACTATTGACTCAAACTGATCCACCAGTATTTCGCCATCTAGCGGAACGCACTTGACAGTGACTATAGAAATGCCCTCTTTTGCCGATACAAGCGCAAACATTTTCCCCATCACCTTAAAGACTGACGCCTCTGGGCCAAAGGGATAGCTTTCTTCAGAGCCTTTGAGCGTTAAAAGGTGTGTTTTAAGATGTTCTTTTTTCATGGTTGACCGTATTAACTCCCCGGTATTTTCTCATTCTTCGCGGCTAAAACTGCCGTTTTCTCAATGCGTTGCGCTCTGGTCTCGGGCTTTTTTGCTAGCTTGATCCACCGCAGGACAAACCGTTTGCTGGCGTCACCGAATGCATCGAAGTGCTCGGTAGCCGGAGGGTGTGCTTGTAAGGCTGCAATCAAATCATCCGGCTTGATCAGAGCATCCACGTCGTCCATAAAGTTCCAGAGGCCGTTACGCTTTGAGGTAGCAATGGCTTCCAGCCCAGCGGGATGCATTCGGCCTGCTTTCTCCAGCTTGGCGACCCTGTCCTTATAGCTTTTGGCCCAGTGCTGTGTCTGGCGAGGCGCGATCAGCTGCATTGTTCTATTTTCGTCAAGCTTGCGCCGGATGCCATCAATCCAGCCAAAGCAAAGCACCTCGTCGAGAATTTCGCTGGTAGAAACGTAGCGATCGCCCGTATGTTTTTTGTAGGTGACAAGCCAGATGCTTTCTTTCTGCGAGTGGTTTGCACGCAACCAGTCTCTCAGCTGCGCGGCTGATGCGATTTCGACCTTCTCAAAGTTTTCTGTCTTCGTCATGGCTACCGTTCAACTGCCTGGCCCAATTCTAAACACCGTACCAGAGGCATCATATGGGGTGACACGGAGCGCTAAGCTAGTAGCGCAGAAATTGGAGGGTGTATAAAATTGCGCAGCCCTATGAACGCCTGGATCAATCCTACTATTCCCGCTGCCCTGGTCGTCTTGGTCAGCGCTGGCTGTACTCAGGTCACAACTAACGCAGTAGAGGCAACATCTGACTTTGAGGCCACAGCCGTAACGACCTACACCTGGCAGGTGGAGTATGTGCCCAGAACCAGTCAGGATCGACCTAACGACCGCCGCTTAGAGCATTTTGAATCTAGCGCGCTGACCAACAGCAACGGCATTCGCCCCGACGCTGCCGGATCTGGCCCAGATAGCCAGGGACTTTGGTGGCCAGTACTCCCCGCTGAGCCCACAGTAGATGACATTGAAGCAGGCCAGCTTCAGGGCGAAACCGCTCGCCCGCCCGAAGTTGTCAAAGGAATCGATTACCAACTCACTTTTAATCAGGCGGGTGAAACCAAGACCTTGCCGACCGATTACGATGTCTATCGGGAAGCGGTTAAGGCGTTTGAAAAAGAGCGACCGCTTGCCCTCACGCTGGGGCCTCAAGATAAGTCTGTGCTCAAAGCTGAGATTCAGTAAGCGGCTGGACGCAGCCGAGATGCTCACCTAAAATTAAGTCGTTCCCTTCCTCTCTCGCCCCTGTAACTCATGGCCTCCCGCATTCTCTCAGGTATTCAACCCACCGGCAATCTTCACTTGGGTAACTACCTGGGCGCAATCCGTAACTGGGTGACGCTGCAAGCAGAGTACGACTGCTTTTTGTTTATGGCCGATCTGCACGCGGTCACCGTACCTCACGATCCAGCGGCTCTAGCTGAAAATACGGTTAAAGTAGCCGCTACCTATATCGCCTGCGGGATTGACCCTGAGCAGTCAACTATTTTTGTGCAGTCTCAGCTGCCGGAGCATAGCGAATTAGCCTGGCTGTTTAACTGCATTACGCCGATCAACTGGCTAGAGCGGATGATCCAGTTCAAAGAAAAAGCGATCAAGCAGGGCGAAAATGTCAGCATTGGCCTGTTTGACTATCCGGTGCTACAGGCGGCTGATATTTTGCTATACGAGCCCGATCTGGTGCCGGTCGGCGAAGACCAAAAGCAGCATTTGGAGCTGACTCGCGACATTGCCGCTCGGCTTAATTTTCAGTTTGGCAGTGAAGATCAGCCGGTGCTAAAGGTGCCCGAACCGCTGATTCGCAAAGCCGGGGCGCGGGTAATGAGCCTGACTGACGGGACTAAGAAAATGTCTAAGTCTGACCCGTCTGATCAGAGCCGGATTGACCTGACCGACTCGCCTGAGGCGATTACCAAAAAGATTAAGCGGGCTAAGACCGATCCGGAGCGCGGCCTGGCGTTTGACAATCCGGAGCGGCCAGAGTGTAACAATTTGCTGGGCCTTTATCAGCTGCTTTCCAATCAGACTAAGGACGCTGTTGCCGCTGAGTGTGAAGCGATGGGCTGGGGGCAGTTTAAGCCGCTGCTAGCTGAGACGGCGGTAGAAGCGCTGCGGCCTATTCAGACTAAATATGATGAGCTGATGAGCGATCGCACCTACCTCCATCAAGTCTTAACCGAGGGCAAAGAAAAGGCGCAGGCGATCGCGGCTCCGACGCTTGCCAAAGTAAAAACAGCTATGGGGTTTATCCAATAAGCCGGCGTTGAGATATCGATAAAACGGCGCTGCTCATAGAATGCGACCGGTTTCAATCATGGCCCCGGCCAGATTTGGGAGAGAAACTAGGTAAAATAGCCCATATAGCAAAGTAAGGATGCATTCTTACTTTGCTAGTCGAGTCGCTTGTTGTCATATAGCGGTTTCAGCCGATAAAAGTGTCCCAAGCAACGCGACAGGAGCTATAGCACTGAGTCAGCCTATTTATGGATGTTGTATTGAATGGCCGGTCTGGTCTGCCTGAGTTTGGCCCCCCTGTTCAGGGCCGGCTGCGGTCAGCCGTTCGAGCGGGTGAATTTTTAGTAACGGCTGAAGTCATGCCGCCAAAGGGTGGTGACCCCAGCCACATGCTAGAGATGGCTCACCACCTCAAAGACTGGGTACATGCGGTGAATGTGACTGACGGCAGCCGGGCGGTGCTGCGGATGTCGGCCCTGTCTTGCGCGGTGCTACTCCATCAGGCAGGGATTGAGCCGATCTGTCAGATGACGGGGCGCGATCGCAATGCCATTGCCCTGCAAGCCGACCTGATGGGAGCCCACGCACTGGGCATTCGCAATGTGCTTGCGCTGACGGGCGACCCGATCAAAGCAGGCGATCATCCCAAAGCTAAATCGGTGTGCGAGGTAGAATCTGTCCGGCTGTTGCAGCTGATCGGTCGCCTGAATAGCGGCACAGATTTTAATGAAAAGCCGATGCCCGATGGTGCACTAGATATCTTTCCGGGAGCCGCTGTCGATCCGCAGTCGCAGAGCTGGTCTGGCTTACAGCGCCGGTTTGAGCGAAAGTTAGCGGCGGGCGCTCAGTTTTTTCAGAGCCAGCTGATTTCTGATTTTGACCAGCTAGAAAAGTTTATGGATCAAATCGTAGGAGAGAGTGATCGCCCTGTCCTGGCTGGCATCTTCCTGCTAAAGTCGGCCAAAAACGCGGCTTTCATCAACCGCTGCGTCCCCGGTGTAAATATTCCTCAGCATATTATCGACCGTCTGGCCGCTGCCGACCAGCCGCTGCAAGAGGGCATGAAAATTGCCGCAGAGCAGGTACGCTCGGCCCGTCAGCTCTGCCAGGGCGTACATATGATGGCTGTCAGAAGAGAAGACCTAATTCCTCAAATATTGGAGATGGCGGGCGTAGCGCCTCAGACCCAGCGCAGCCCTTACCGGATTGTGACTTCTTCGACGGTCTCTTAGACGGCTTCTTCGATCACCCTCTTAGACAGCCTGTTTGCCGACATAGGGCGATCGCCCACAGCAGTAGTCCTCAACAGAATCCAATAGATCTTGAATATCAAAAGGCTTACGAACAAACCCATCCGCACCAGCTTGAAAGCCCTCGGCGGCACTAGCGCTGTCATGAGCCGTAATCAGCAAAATCGGAATGTAGGGCAGATCCGGATTCTGGCGAATGCGACGAGTCACCTCGTAGCCATCAATACCGGGCATCATCACATCTAGCAAAATCAGGTTGGGCGGCGACGCTTCGACCATTTCGATGGCCGCTTCACCGCTCTTGGCGCAGCGCAGCCGATAGTCCTCGGCTTCACCTAGAATGGCTTCCAGGAGAAACAGATTATCGGGCGTGTCATCAACAGCTAAAATCTCTGGGCGATCAGGAACTGGGCGGTTAAGAATTGTCATGAGCTTTGGGTGCCGAAAGACCTCAATTAAGCAGCGGCTACTGGAGTTAGCCTGAGTCAACTTACCTGCAAAGAGGCGGGCGAACGGCAGGAGGCAATAGAGTTTGCAGTACTATCATGCCAGTGTAGTTAACGCCAGGTAAAGGAACTCTCTAGCTACAGACAGAGCCTGTATAGAGGTTGCACTAGAGACTGTATAGAGATTTCTATGCTGACGGGCGAGACCAGGTGATTCGCATCACGAGCCATCTGCCAAAAGGATGAGCCACGCTGTCAGCAAGGCTTACAGGCTATATCTAACGACAGAGGTTAGACCCGCTCAGGTCTGCTTTTACTATAGGCTCGAAGGACTGTACCTTTTGAGCGATTATCTGCACCCTGTCTTTTATTGGTGTCCGTTTCCATTTACAAATCTCAACATTTAAACCAACTATCCTGGTTGTTAAAACACTATGGCTAACCCTGTTGAATTTAAACTGTGGGCTCCTTACAACGCTGAAGCTTGTTTGCTAGGAGACTTTTTAGACGACCAGACGGTTGAGATGGATAAGGGAAAGGATGGATACTTTCGCACCAAGGTTGAGTTAGAGAACGGTAGCTATCGCTATAAGTTTAAGGTTCGCTCTAAGAGCTTTTTTTTAGAGCCGGATGAGTGGGTGGAGGTGATGGACCCTTACGCTACTCAGGTAGATGACATGGATCAGTGGGCGATCGCCCATATCAAAGACGGTCAGCATGTCCTCAGCGACTACGCCTGGCAGCACGACGACGTAGAGCTGCCCGAGCAAAACGAGCTGGTAATCTACGAGATGCTGGTGCAAGACTTCAACAGCAGCGACACCGGAAAAGGCGGCACCTTCAAATCGGTGACCGAAAAACTCGACTATTTACAAAGCTTGGGCATCAATGCGCTCGAACTCATGCCCGTGCAGTCTTGCCCCATGAATATTGGCTGGGGATACAACATTCGCCACTACTTTGCGCCGAGAAGCTCTTACGGCGAACCTGCCGATCTCAAGCAGCTAATCGACGAATGTCATGCTCGCAAAATGCTAGTGCTGCTCGATGTAGTGCTCAACCATTCAGAAGGCGAAAGCCCGCTCACCAAAATTGACTACGACTACTGGTACCGCCGCGAAGCCAAAGACCCCGATCAGAGCTGGGGACCTGAATTTGACTATAACCACTACGACGAAAATTTTGATCGCCATCCGGCTCGCGACTTCATGCGAGATATGATCAATTTCTGGATTTCGGAATACCACTTCGACGGTCTGCGCTTTGATGCGGTCAAGCAGCTAGATAATCCAGAATTTCTCCGGTGGATAGTGGATGAGGCCGGACTCTTGGCCAAGCCCAAACCGCTGTTTACCATTGCTGAGAACATTCCCGAAGACCCCAGCCTGTCTGGGTACGAAGGCCCCGTAGACAGCAGCTGGCGAGTCAGCTTCCACTACAATCTGCTGGACTTGTTTCTCAAAGAAGAGGCGGGCGTGAACCTGGCAAAAGAGCTGGTAGACCCTACCCCTGCTGGCTTTCAGAGCACCTCAAATGTGGTCAACTATCTGACCAGCCACGACCAAGATCGGCTCATTGTTAACCTGGCAAACGCCGATATTTTTGACGAAGCTGCCTTTAAGCGGGCCAAGTTTGGCGCAGCGCTAGTGATGACGGCAATGGGCATCCCGATGATCTGGATGGGAGAGGAAATCGGCGCATACAAAGCTAAAACCCTTGATCCTGCGCCCTTAGACTGGACTTTGCTAGATAGTGAGAACAACAAAGGACTGCTGAAGTACTACCAGGGACTGATTGCGCTGCGTAAAGAAAACCCGGCGCTGTGCTCTGACAATATCGATTTTTTCCACGAAAACCCAGATCAGCGGGTGCTGGGCTACATTCGCTGGCACGAGATAGGTCCACAAGTAGCGGTGGTTATCAACTGCTCAAACAGCTACATTGCTGACTATGAGATCACTGACCTGCCCGAAGATGGCAGCTGGCATGAGTGGACAAAAGACTACGATGTACAGGTAGAAGGCGGGCGAGCAGTCATGGACTTGCCAGAATACGAGGCTCAGGTTCTGGTGTGGTCGTCTTAATATGCTAAACATCATTCAGAAAAACAAAGACACGCTGCGAAACCTGCTGTCCGTTTTGATCATCGCCGCTGGGATTTTGCATTTTGCAATTCCTCAGCCCTTTATCAAAATTGTGCCTGGCCTTTTGCCCTATCCTGCGGCCCTGGTCTATATCAGCGGCGT
>JBBSNR010000042.1:0-13155 GCA_038260635.1 Phormidesmidales cyanobacterium | reverse complement strand
CGTGCGGCATAAGAGTTCTCTGCCCACTCAGAATGTGACGGGTTTCCCAATCTCGGCTTTGTCTTTTGATCAGCAAGTTAGCGTCATGATGCAGTGGGCAAAGGCGCATTTAAGTAAGATGGTATGCGTCTCTAATGTGCACATGCTGATGGAGGGGCACTGGGAGCGTGAGTTTGCTCAAGTGTTGAGGAAGGCCGACTTACTGACGCCAGATGGTATGCCATTAGTCTGGATGACGCGCTTGATGAAGGGTCAGCCTCAAGACCGGGTGGCGGGGATGGAGCTGCTGCTAGCGCTGTGTGAGCGGGCGCAGGCAACAGGGGTCAGTCTCTTTTTCTTAGGGTCTACGCCTGAGACACTGTCGCAAATTCGTCAGCAGCTAGCGAAAGATTTTCCCGATTTGCAGGTAGTGGGCATGGTGTCGCCACCGTTTCGGGAATTGAGCGCTGAGGAGGATGAAGCGATCGCGACTCAAATAAACGAAAGCGGCGCGGGACTGGTGTTTGTGTCTTTAGGTTGCCCGAAGCAAGAGCGCTGGATGGGTGAGCACCGGGGACAGGTAAAGGCAGTAATGATCGGCTTGGGCGGTGCTTTTTCGGTATATGTCGGCGAGAAAAAGTGGGCTCCGGAGCTGGTGAGAAAGTATGGAATGGAATGGTGCTATCGACTGGCGCAGGAGCCGGGGCGGCTGTGGAAGCGCTATGCAAGCACGATCCCGCCGTTTATGTGGCTAGCATTTAAGCAGGTCGTGAAGATAAGATTAGGGATGAATCCTGATTTGTCTTTGCGGCAGCAGTGGGTCAAAAATAGCTAACCAGAATGGCTAAGCGTATGCGCATGAGTGGTGTTCGTTGCTATTGGCCTGGCGGGGAGCGATCGCACAGCGGAAAAATCAAGCGACTACATACCAATTTTTGCACCACCATGCTAAATTCGGTAAATACAGTTTTGTTCAACTTGTTCATAAGTAAGGATAAAGCATAGTCCCCTAGCAGAGCATTGTTTACCCAATGACAGCGAAAAAGCTCATCTCCCACAGGCAGGATCGGCAGATTTCTGTCTGAACTACACCGTATTTCGTCGGCCCTGCGATGCTAGAGCTTTTCAAAGAAGATATTCGCCAGTTCTCTCGTACTGAAAATAAAAAGTCCTGGCTGATACTGCTGCTCACCAAAGAAGGGCTATGGGCCTTAGCAGAGTATCGTTTTAATCATTGGGTAAATGAAAAAGTCCAGCTGCCGGGAGGACGTCAGCTCCTGAAGTTTTTAGGTGCTATCTGGCACAAAATCACTGTCCTTGTGACCGGTATTGAGCTGCCTAAGAGCGCTAATATCGGCAAGGGGCTGTACATTGCGCACTGTGGAAGCATCATTATGCACCCCAACGTCACCTTGGGAGAGCACTGTACTATTAGCCACGACGTCACCATTGGAGAGGGCGGTCGAGGTGATAAGAAAGGCTGGCCTCAAATTGGAGACCGAGTATACATCGCACCAGGCGCTAAAATTTTCGGTGCCATCAATATTGGTAACGATGTTGCTATCGGGGCAAATGCTGTCGTCAATAAGAGTTTGCCTGACAGCGCAGTCGCTGTTGGTATCCCAGCTAAAATAGTCAGCTACAAAGGATCAAGTGATTTTATTGCAGTAGAGAAGCAAGTCGGCACAGATAATAAGCTCAATAGCGTAGACAAGACTTAATAGCAGCAGCATTTCGACTAGACACCGAGTGACTACCCGGAAAACTTTAACCAAATAAGTTAAGGTTCTTAGTATTGCTTTAGTTGAGAAAGCGCATGATTCTATCAGCCCAAAAGATGTATGGTTTTGCATGCACCGCAACAGACTATGCTAATGGTCTACGTTTGCCTGCGAGCAGAGCTTTAGTCATTAATGGTTTTTGGCGTAGCGGCACTACATGGCTCCAAGAAACGGTCGCAGAATTATTACAGGCAAAGTCTGTCTTTGAACCCTTTAACCTACCATCTCAAAATATTGTAAAGTGTCTACCCGAAATTCGACCCGAGCGACAAGACTTTCAGTTTGTAAACGCCTTGATGCCGTATGTCCCCGAGCATTTTACAAAAGGGTCAGCTCTCTATAGCGTCATTCAACAGTCTCTAAAGGGACAGCTGAAAGGCAGATCCTGGCACAGAAGAGACATTAAAGAATGCGTTCGTTCCAACGTAGTGGTGAAGTTTACCCGAGCATCGCTCTGCGCATATGCCATAGCTAATACGTTTTCAACCCCTGTTTTACATCTTGTTCGCGATCCCCGCGCTGTGATAACTTCTATCAAGCAGTTGCAAGGCGGGCAGTGGGCCAAGGGAACCTTTAATAATTTTTCTCTTCAAGAGCTGCTGCTTGATGTAGATGATGGGCGCAGCGAGTATTTTCAGCCACAGGCTAGCACTATCAGAGCCATTGACAAAACAACAGATTACGGGCGTCTAGCAGGTTACTACTGCCTCACTGAGCAGTATTTTGAAAACAAATTTAGGCCTTACAAAGGCTTGTTTAGAGTTGCTCGCTATGAAGATTTAATAGGTGCTCCGCCATCCGCTGTCTCGCAGCTGCTAGTCGACTTAGGCTTCAATCCTAAAGCTCCTCAGTCTGTGGAGATGGATAAGCCCTCCTCTACAGACTGGGGCAAAAGTGGATGGGTTCAAAAAGTGTCAAAGTCTGATCGGCTGCTAGGTTGGAAAACACAGATCGATGACTACGAAAGAGACCTGATTGAAGATATTGTAACTTCATTCAATATGCAGAATAGATTCTGGGAATAGCCTCGACCAGCATCTCTGAACTGGCTCAGTCAAACAGATGACGCTGATATTCGTGCAAAATCTTCTCAAGACTAAAGCTTTGAGCCCGCTGTTGCAGCACCGATGATCGAATTGGGTCACTTAGAGTGCTTAGAATTGCGATCGCCATGTCACCCCATTCTCCTACAGGAACTAATCTACCGTATTTCCCATTCTCAAGAATTTCAGCGGGTCCACTCGGACAATTTGTTGAAACAACTGGAGTTCCGACTCCCATCGCCTCAACTAATACATTTCCAAAGCCCTCCCAAGCCGACGACAGCACGCAAACAGAAGCCTGAGACATGTAGGCGAAGGGGTTCTCAACAAAGCCTGTAAAGGCGACCTCTGCTTCGCTTAAGTGAAGCTCTTTACATAGAGCAAGCAGCCTTTTCTGCTGACTGCCCTCTCCGACAATCATCAACCTGGCAGGCTGGCGCTGACGGACCAAACTATACGCTCTAATCAGCGTTTCAAAGTCTTTTTGCGGCTCCAGCCTGCCTACTCCTAAAATGATGGGAGTATCTCTAGAATCATTGAACCACGGATGTTCTGGCTGAGCCTGAGCCATCTCGCCGAAGTCAGGCGTAATAATGGGATTGTAAATCACCCGAATTTTATCTGGATGAATCCCCAATTTTTTTAAGTCTTCAGCTACGCCGTGAGAAACAGCAATCACCAAATCGGCAAAGGGATAGATCCATCTAATCAGGCTGGGAACAAAGCGACGCTTTAGGCTTTTTGATTGCTTAGATTCTTGAGTTAGATTGTTATGAACGGTAACCACCATACGGGTAGAAACACGAGCCAAAAGATGAGCAAAGATAGCAGCCAAATTGGTATCTTCCAGGGCAGTCATTAAAACATCGGGTCTTTCGCGTTTAAGGTAAGTCAGCAGCACCGGGACACTTCTCGACAGTCTATCGGCCTCAAAACCTATCAGATTGATATCTGGATGGACTTTGGAGAGATAGGGGCCCTTTGCATTCACTAGCAGCAGATCGACTGTGAAGCCCTTTGACACAAAGCCATTAGCGAGGTTTAGCATGACTCGCTCTGCCCCACCGCCACCTAGATCTGTTAAAAAAATAGCTATCTTACGCATATCGCAACGGTCAGTTCAGGGACGAAAACATCGCTTTGGCATCAAAATTACCGTTATCCGGGTAACGAAGCAACCGTTTCTCATCTATTGCAGGCCCTAAAGACAGAGACACAGCAAGATAGACAACCCAGGTGAATCCACCGGTGATAGGCCCTTCTGTCTGGTTCTGAAGCAAGAATATGGTCAGGTACATCAGCGGCCAAAAGCTATAGAGATCTTTATCTGTTTTTGCCCACTGAATAGCTCTGCCGAAGGTCGAAAAAAAGCTAAAGCAAAATATTGCCACCCCTACCAGTCCTAGTTCAGCCGCTAAATCCACAAAGCCATTGTGAGATTTGGACGGGGTAAATCCGATCGCTTTCCAAACCTCTATAGCTGGGCCGTGCTTACTCCAAAAGCCGCCTACCCCGTAGCCTAAAAATGGTCTCTCAGAAACCTTATCAACGACAGCCAACCAAATATCAGTTCGGCCACTCAAAGAAGCATCCCGACCCAAGCTAGTCACAGCCACTTCAAAGTTGCCTTGTAGCAAACTTACTATAGAACCCAGTACTAATATAGTCATACAAAATATAGCAACGAACAGTCTGCCATCCCACCGAAAAGTTTTATAGAAAGTAAGCGCTAGTAGCGTCAGGAAAGTGGCTACCAGGGCACTTATAGAAGTCGAAAGCAGTAAAAGTACAATTGCAAGCAGGTTGAGCACCCGCCAAAAAGCTTTCTCTTTCCCCGCAGAACAGACTGAGTTGACATAAAAGAGACAGCTAGATAGACACATAAAGAAACCCAGTGTGTTTTTATGCCAGAAAGCACCCCGTAAAGCACCCTGATGCACGCCAGTATCAAAGCCGTAGGCTGGAAATGCAGCGGCAAAGCCAACTGTTATTAGCATAATTATCACCAGTGCCGCAGATATTATCTTGATCTGGCCACGCAGCGTGTAGCGAACAGCAAGATAAGTTCCAAACAGGCTCCAGCCAAATAGCATCAGCACAGCTCGCTGAGTTGATGACGGGGCAGCAGACCAGGATGTAGAAAGCGCTGCTATCAGGACTAGAACCCAGAGAAGAGGATTTTTCAATATAGTCGAAGACGCTGTTTTCCAGTAAAGAATAAGCAAGCTTGCAGAAGTCAAAAATATTAAATAGCGTGTCCCGCCCATAACTGGGTCAATCGGCGAAGCGATTACAGCAAGGTCTATGCCCTCTGAGCCATAGAAGGCACTCCTGAAAGCCAGCACGTCTGAAACATGCAGCAAGGCAAAAACTGAAAATATCCATTCGAGCGTTGATAGTTTTAGCTTCACTGCCTTAACCAGTAGAAACAATAAGGTTGAATTTATTATAGGCTGCTGTATAAAAGAGTCGTCATCAAGGCATTGCTTGCTGAGTAAAACCCATGAAATACAACACCTGTACAAAATCTAACCTGGCAGAAATTGTTTTATTTTGTAGAAGAGCTGCTTTAATTTTATCTTTACTTTGGATGAAAAAGGCCTTTGATTCAGATACTCTCTGACGAAGAGAGCACAGTGGCTATCCTTATCTAAAACTTTCTGGTTGAGATGCAGCCCTGTAGCTAACAGGCTATCTGAAAAGTTGGATAAAGCAGGGAAATTTTTGTGAATATAAAAAGCTGTATTGATAAAAATCTCTGCCTTTTGAGCACGATTATTTTCTCTCAATGTAAATAGGTTTTGACCATGGATTCTCTGTAAGGCCAAGCAGTCAGTGACGATAATTCCTTTATGCGTGCCCATGGCAGCAAACTTTATGTAGCTGTCATTTAAGGAAACCGATCTTGAAGTGGGCATGGGAATAATCTGCTTCAGACAAGAGCGGGTGAAGCACATTCCTGACGTGGCAGGTATCACAAAAGGCGACCCAAGCTCGCCTCTCACCATTCTGTGCCGCACATCGACTGGTGAAGATAATTGCTGACCGGTTTTAACAGCTTCTAAGTCGGGTTTGAGGGGCAACAGGTTTGAATCTACGAGCTTGAGCGGATGGAAGCACCAACCGACCTGATCGCTTTCGAACTGTAAAGAGCATACAATCCGCTCTAGTTTATGAGGTAGAAACACATCGTCGGCATCTAAAAAGCAAATGATGTCTCCCTTGCTCGCTAAAAAACCCGCATTGAAAGCGGATGCCTGACCTTCATTTTGCTGTAATACAGGTGTTATTTTGTTGCCGTATTTGAGTATCACTTCTTTTGAGGTGTCGGTAGAGCCATCGTCTACGACAATGACTTCAAAGCTTTGGTAGGTTTGCTTTAGGGCGCTGTCAATAGCGTCTCCTAAAAAGTCTGCGTAATTGTAGTTGTTGATTAGTATGCTGACGACCGGATGTGATGTCATAGCGCATTGGTCTCTTGATAACTCAGTGCTATTGCTCAAAGAATTGCTCAAAGATCAAATGGTTAAAGAGATGCAGAGGGCTCAATGTCAAGGTAGATATGGCTATTTCATGGCTTGAGCCACGCAGAAAGATCTTGCTGAATCAAACTTTGAAGTTTCAAGATATCGTCTCTGTAGCTATCGGTTAGCTGCCGCCTGGTCTCTTCAGACATCTTCGGTTTCTTAAAGTTGCTTAGATTCCATACTCTGACTTTACTGTATATTTTGCTTCTCATTTTTGGTGGTACAAGCAGCTTTATGCTCTCTTTTAGAGGGTTGCTTTGGGCTAGAAGTTTGTTTAATGTTTGACTTTTAGGCATTCCAGATACGTTGTATTTAGTAGCCATATCAACTTTAAAGCTGGGATCAACCCCTACAAAAGCAAACATATCCTTCATTACAAGCTCGGGATTTCTTTCAAATTCTTCGTAGATAAATATTTTGATCTGCTGCCTATCAAATAGCTCAAAGTAAGGGTTAAGCTGCTGGTAATAAAATCCTTTTTGCTGATACCGCCACATTAGGCCCCAGTTATTTTGGGTACGCTCTGGTTCTGCGGCAAGGGCCTTTGCAAAATCGGCTATGGATTCATTGCCATCGCGGATTAGATGCAAAAAACTAGCGTAGGCCGCATCCACCGGATTCCGGAGAATTGCTATGAGCTTGGCCTCTGGAATGTATTTTTTGATGCGCCTGGAAGCTTTTTCACTCCCTAGATAAGTGGTCGAGGCTTCACCAATGGCTATCTCATCAGTAACACCTGCAAAAAGATTTTTATAGTCTCCTAGCTGGTGGACTGAACGACTGAAGCGATCTTGATCTCCAGGGCCTTGAAAATTCACCTTTTCGTTTTCGATCATGAAAAAGTGGGGCTCTTTAACGGGAGACATGTAAACCTGAGGATGCTGACTGAGGTAGGCATAGAGGGCGCTTGTTCCGGCCTTTGGCGCACCCATTAAAAGAAAGTTTGGCATTGTCATCTCTAGGCGGTCTCTATGAGGTTATGAGGGAGACGGTGCGGCTAAAATCAAAAAAGCTTACCCAGCGCGGTTGAGTGGATGCCAATCCTCTTGTAAGCCACGATTACTAACAATACGTTCCACAGTATAGCGCTGCTTGCTGTGGCCACTGCCGCCCCTTCTGCTCCCCACCGTGGAATCAACAGAGCGTTTAAGATAATGTTGAGTAAGGCGCTGAGGGTTACACCTGTAGCAACATCCTTTTGATGATTGGTCATTGTCAGCAGCAGCGCAACTGTTCCGGTCGCAGCGTTAGTCAGTTGGCCGATGCTGAGGATGGCTAATACGGTTTTTCCTTGAACAAAGTCAGGCCCAAAAAGCGATAAAAACTGTGCCCCAAAAACTATCAGGCCGATGCTGATAGGCAATGCCGACAGCAAAATTAGGCGACAGCTTTTAGTGATAATCTGCTGTAGCCGGCTGATGTTGCCTTGAGCATATAGGCTGGCAAACGTGGGACCTAGCGATGTGCCAAACGCTATCAGGACAAAAGTGATTAATTTAGTTCCCTGACTGGCAATGTTGTAGATGCCAACCGCCGAGACGCCCTGCATAGCGCCTAGCATGACTTTGTCGGTCTGGTTATTGATAACGTACATGCCGCCGACTAGCAGCATTGGCAGAGAGCGTTGCAGCCATAGCTTGCGCTGGTACTGTGCGGGTGCTGGCTGGCAGTGTCGAGAGACCGCCTTTTTGAGTAGATGATTGCCTACGAAGAAAGCGATCACACTGGTAAATGCATAAGCGGCCATCGCCCAAGGCGCGGTAAATTTATCACCAAAGGTCAGATAACCGCTGCCCAGCAAAGTAACGAACAGAAGCGGGCGAATCAGCATTTCTGGCAGCTGACCAGAGACGATATGCTGAAGGGCGTACATAGCGGCTTGCCGAAGCTCTGTGAGTGCTCTTACGGGTAGCGATAGCAACGCGATCGCAAGCACTATTAGGGTTTGGGAATCTGTCGATTGGGAGAGCTGCCAAACGACGCCAAGCGTGACGACGGCTAAGAAAATAGAGGCCCATAGGACAATATTGTTGGCCCATTGCAAGAGCCCTCGCACCGCTCCCCAGTCCGCCTGGGTGCGGTAGACGGCAATATCGCGAGTGAGGGTGCTTCTCAGGCCCAGTACAGCTGGGATAAGCAGGAGATTTAGCAGGGCGATCGCATAGGCATAGCTCCCATACCCTGCCGCCCCCAAAAGTCGTGCCAGGAAAAGCGTACTCAAGTAGCCCAGGCCAGCACTGGCGACCTGCAAGCCAAATGTGCCTGCAACCGCTCTAGCTAGAAAGCTGCGCAGATTGTGTTGCTGATTACCTAGAGATTTCATCTATATTTTTTGCTAGAGCCAGGCGGTATGTCTTCGTTAGCTTATCGCAGTAAAGCGTTAAGTCCAGCGGCTCCACTCGCGCTCTGGCACGGTGGCCCATTGCCAACCTCAGGGCGTCGTTTTCAATCAGGGAGATCACTGCCTCAGATATCGCCTCAGTGTCACCTGGATGAGCCAGATAGCCGGTCTCCCCAGACTCAATCAGCTCGGGAATGCCGCCGACGGGCGTAGAGATTACCGGCAGCCCCCAGGCCATTGCTTCGAGCATCGCCATTGGCAGTCCCTCGTTATACGACGGCAAAATAAACACATTGGCATCCCGCAGCAGCTGGTTGCGCTGTTCTAAATTAATCCATCCAGGTAGCTTGACGGATGGTTTTAAATTTAGTTTCTCGATGAGGCGCTGGGCCTGCTCTAGTTCACCGTCACCTGCCAGGGTGAGCTGTGCCCGATGCAAACAGTCGGCGGGCAAGCGAGCGAAAGCCTGTAGCAAGTCGAAAGCCCCTTTACGCTGACCGATGCGTCCTAAAAAAACAAAGTGGACGATGGATGAGTTTGACCGGTCAGGAATACTGGCAGGAATTTCAACTGGATTGGGCAAGACAACCACCCGAGCCGGGTCGAGGCCGCAGTGGGTCAGGTAATAGGTCTTCCAGCTCTCTGATAAAACGATGAAGCGGTCGGCCTGTTGCAGAGCAGCGTCAATTCCATAGCGCAGCCAGCTAGGGAGTCCGTCGTGGAAAGTATGAAATTCGCAGCCGTGGGTGTGCATAATCACCGGCTTACGAAAGGCCTTGGCCAGCAGCAGCAGCAAAATTTTGCGAAAGACGCTGCCTTTCTCGGCGACGTGTAAATGCACCAGATCGACGCGGTTGCTGAGCACGTGTTTTAGCAGCACGGCTAGCGATCGCCCAAACACCCACAGCCGATGCCGCACCGAGCCTTCGTCGTGGGTGGAGATGTGCTGAATATCAATAGAGTCAAACCGACTGCCGACAATCAGCTTTTGAACCGATGCCATGCCGCCCTTTTGCTCTAAGCTAGGGCCTACTAGCAAAACCCGATATGAGGCAGTATGAGCAGAGGGATCGCCTGTGCGAGCCGTTTCTATGGATTCAACCACGCTTTTGCTCTCCATAGCCTGCCCTCCATAGATTAGGTGAAATAGATCCTTGGCCCGTCGGCGTTCACTGCCAAAATAAAACTGCGGCTATAAACTTTTGGTGGTCATGCCTCGCTTTTTCCAAAACATCTTAGCCCGTACGCTGACTTATTTCGGATTGAACGCGCCGGGCGATTCCCTTGGAAGGCTTCGCCATCACCCCCATCGCCCCGATTCCCCTGATCCCCAACCGTCTGCGCCCGATCCTTCCAAAGAAATCCAAAGAGAAATCCGCGCTGGACGCCAGTTTTCTATCGCCGAAGCGATCGCCCGAGAAGGCGGCAGCTTTATGAAGGGCGAATCGACCATTCCGCGCCCGCTGCGAGCCATCGCTGAGATTAAGCAGTGCCTTGGCACTCATCTGAACGAACCAGCCGGGGCGCTCTGCACCACGCTCCACAGTTGGGCCAGTGAAGACATTCGCCTGAGTCGTCAGCTCGATACGCCGCTGATCGCGCTCGCCCAAATTATCACCAGCATTTTGGCAGAGCCGACTACCTTTGAGGAATTTGCCCGGCAGGTGGCGATCGCCCACAGTCAGATTACCGGCGATCGCCCCCAGTTCCAGCGGCTAGGCCAGCCGCCCGATCCCACCGCTGCCCATACCCATGAATCGATTCAAGCCGAGCTAACGGCCTTGCTTCAGCAGCTCCAAAGTTAACGAGGCTAATTGATGAAGCTATGCGAAGCCACAAGCTCCTAAAGCTCTATAGTGTTGGTCACTTGGCTTGAATAAGTAACACAGGCGAAACCCTTATATGGCAGCAGGCCAAGTAACTCGCGGTTTGCGAATGCATCCGCAAACCGCTCTATCTTTTTCATCAGTGATAAAATCCAAGCCAGTATATTCCTCGACCCAATGAATGCTCCCCAGCTAATTGCCCAAGACCTGTCAGTTCAAACCCATCAGGTAGAGGCGGCTTTAACGCTTTTTGCAGAGGGAGCAACCGTGCCATTTATCGCTCGCTATCGCAAAGAGCGCACTGGCGAACTCGATGAAGTGCAATTGCGGCAAATTGCTGAGCGCTACGAGTATTTGAGTGATTTGGCGGCGCGTAAGCAAACGGTGCTGGAAGCGATCGCCAAACAAGACGCCCTCACCCCCGAGCTTCAGAGCAAAATTGAACGATGTATGAGCAAAACGGAGCTAGAAGACCTCTATTTGCCCTATAAACCCAAACGCCGCACCCGCGCCACCATTGCAAGAGAACAGGGTCTAGAGCCCCTCGCCACCAAAATTGCGCAGCTCAACGCCAGCGGTCAAACCGGCGTCGACCTCACAGAAGCGGCTCAGCCTTACGTAAATGAAAAGGTCGCCACCTCCCACGATGCGCTCCAGGGTGCTGCCGATATTTTGGCTGAGAGCATGGCTGAGCAGGCCCCGCTCCGGGCTTACGTGCGCCTGATTTGCTTACGCCAGGGACAGTTCACCTCAAAAATTAAGCCCGACTACCCCGAAGGCACTACCAAATACGAAATGTACCGCAGCTATCAGACAGCCGTGAGCAAAGTCGCCCCTCACAATCTGCTGGCCCTGCTGCGCGGCGACAAAGAAGGCATTCTCAAACTCGCTTTGGCCTTTGATGAAGCTGCCGTTTTAGACTATCTGCTGAGCACTCAGCTCCGCAGCCGGGACAAGGCCCTGCGCCAGTTTTATACGAACCTGGTCAAAGACGGATTTAACCGGCTGATGAAAACGTCGCTGACCAACGAGGTGATTGCTGAGAAAAAAGCCTGGGCCGACGAAGCCTCTATTCAGACCTTTGCTGAAAATCTGCGCAACCTGATGCTGGCAGCCCCGGCGGGCATGAAACCAACGCTGGGCGTTGATCCCGGCTTTCGTACCGGCTGTAAGGTGGCGGCTATAAGTGAAACTGGGCAGTTTTTGGCTTACGAAGCGATCTATCCGCACTCGGGACAGGGCCGCCGGGTGGATGCGGCTAAAGTACTCAGCCGCCTGATTACGACTCACAAAATTGAGCTGATCGCCATTGGCAATGGTACGGCTAGCCGTGAGACAGATGAATTTGTCGCGGAGGTAATTGCCGGGTTAGAACAGCCGCCCACAAAGGTGCCGATAAAGGTAATGGTGAATGAGTCGGGCGCGTCTATTTACTCGGCGAGTGAAGTGGCGATCGCCGAATTCCCCCAGCTAGATATCACCGTGCGCGGCGCGATCAGCATTGCCAGGCGACTGCAAGATCCGCTGGCCGAACTGGTCAAGCTCGATCCCAAATCAATCGGCGTCGGCCAGTATCAGCACGATGTCGATCAAAAGCGGCTCAAGCAAAAGCTCGATGACACGGTAGAAAGCTGCGTTAACTATGTGGGCGTCGATTTGAACACGGCTTCGCGCGAGCTGCTGCAATATGTGTCGGGAGTGAGCGCGGCCATTGCCAATAACATTGTGGCGTTTCGCGATCAGGTGGGGCGGTTTAGCGATCGCCGCGCCCTGCTAAAAGTCAGCAAGCTCGGCCCCAAAGCCTACGAACAAGCCGCTGGCTTTTTGCGAATTCAGGGTGGCGACAACCCGCTCGACAATACCGCCGTCCACCCTGAGAGCTACAGCGTCGTCCAAGCCATGGCTCAAGATCTGCAGGTGCCGCTCAAAGAGATACCCCAGGCCGCAGATAAATTTAAACAGCTCAATCTCAAAAAATACGTCACCGAAAAAGTGGGTGAACCCACCCTCCAAGACATTTTAAGTGAGCTAGAAAAACCGGGGCGCGATCCCAGAGCGCAGTTCACCTATGCAAAATTTGCCGAGGGCATTAACGCCATCAGCGATTTGCGAGCGGGCATGGTTTTAGAAGGTATCGTCACCAACGTGGCCAACTTTGGCGCGTTTGTAGACATCGGCGTTCATCAAGATGGGCTAGTTCACGTTTCGCAAATGGCCGACCGATTTGTAAAAGATCCCAAAGAGATCGTGCAGGTGGGGCAGGTGGTAAAAGTACAAGTATTAGAAGTGCAAGAAAAGCTTCAGCGCATCGGATTGAGTATGCGGTTAGGCGGTGAAATAAGTCAGCAAAGTGTTGAACCCAGCGCTAGCAAACCCGTTCCATTGAGTAACCCGGCTAAAGTACCGGCAGTCAGCAAGCCCCACCGTAAATCCTCAGCCGCTGCTGATACAGGCCCCTCCACAAGCAAACCTTTCGATCCAGAAGATCTCAAGCATCGCTTCAACCGTCGCCGTCCTTAGCTGCTGAACAAACGCTTAGTCGCCAACTACAAACAAATTTGTTCTCCCCACTGAGCCGGGCCGCGACTATTTTCCCCTAGTTTGCACTGAAACGGACGCACCAGTCGCCCTGGCATAAAGCCATAGTTAACATAGCCG
>JBBSNR010000041.1:0-13231 GCA_038260635.1 Phormidesmidales cyanobacterium | reverse complement strand
TGCTGTGGGCTCTGAGCCTAGCACTCCTCAAACTTGGGAGGCTAAAGGGGCATCAGATCGTATTGATTAACAATACCTGTGTGCCTAATAGTGTGAGCCGGTCTTGCGGTGATGAACGGCGGTTTTGGCATTGTTGTCGATTACTTCGCCGCCGCTGACCGTCGCGTATACGACCCAGTGGTCGCCGCAGTCCATGCGGTTTTTAACTTCGCATTCGAGATAGGCGATCGCCCCTTCCAACACAATCTGTCCTTCCTCGGTTTCTCGCGTCTCAACGCCCTGAAACCGATCTTCTCCTGGTGCAAAAGGTTTCAAGAAGTGCTTCATTGGCCCTAAGTGCTTGCCTTCTGCCAGAATATTCAGCACAAAGCCAGAGCCCGAATACATGAGTCCTTCAATGGCGCGATCTTTCGCAACCGCGACCGTAAAGCCGGGGGGCGTAAAGGTTGCTTGGGCCACCCAGGAAGCCAGCATTGCCCCGCTGATATTGCCTTGCTTGGCGGTGACAACGCACATCGAGCCGACTAGCCGCCCGATCGCTTTCTCTACGGATGAAGCAGAAACGCGCGGAGCCTGGGCTTTTTTGGCTTTCTTGAGCTGCTGAGCAAAGTCTGTACCGGCCTGCTCACATTCCTGCAAGGTGCTGGCATCGGGGGTAAATTTTACCCGAATGGGGTCAAAGCCAAAGCTGTAACCCGCATCTTTGAATTTGCTCTCTAGCAGATCAATGGCTTCGCCGCTCCAGCCGAAGGAGCCGAATACGCCTGCAAGCTTGGTTTTACTGGCGGCGGAGAGGACAACGCCTAGCGCTGTTTGAATTTGGGTAGGGGCATGCCCACCGAGTGTAGGTGAACCCATGATGAAACCGGCAGATTTTTCAGCGGCAGCTTGGATTTCGGCGGTGTCGCTTTGCTCAGCATTGATCGAATGGACGCCGACGCCTGCTTTGGTAATGCCTCGGGCGATCGCCTGCGCAATGGTCGCCGTATTTCCGTAAGCAGAGGCATAAATCAGCGCGACCGAGAGATCTTTCCCTTTCTGCTGAGCGGCCCACTGATGATATTTTTTCGTCAGATCAGTCACGCCGTAGCGCACTAAAGGGCCGTGACCCGTCGCGTACAGACGGGGAACATATTCACCAAGCTTTTCTAGCGCGGTTTCTACCTGACGCGCATTCGGAGCCATCAGGCAGTCGAAATAGTAGCGCTGGTCTTCTAACAGGGCGTCACGGTGGAGGTCGTAGGCGTCTTCACCGCAGATATGTGTGCTGAAGAATTTGTCGCTATAGAGCACTTCGGTAGCGCTGTCATAGGTGCCCATGCCATCGGGATAGCGCGGCGTGGGGGTGAGGATAAACTGAAGATGGTGCTTTTTGCCCAGGTCTAGATCTTGCTCAGTGCCGCCTTTGACGGGCTGCGTGGGATGGTCAATTTTGGCAGATTGGAGAGCGATCGCTGCTGGGTTAGAACAAATGATCGTTGCCTGAGGCGTCAAGGGCAGCAAAGCTTTGAGCGTGTCCATCCGGTTAGGATTGGTATGACCCAAAATAATGTAGTCAATCTCTGCCGGGTCGATTTCTGCCTTGAGCGTTTCTAAGAATGCTTTGGTAAAGGAGCCGCCAGGCGGATCGATCAGGGCGACGCGGTTACCGCGAACCAGGTAAGAATTGGCAGTGGTGCCTTTTTCTAGAGCGTATTCGATTTCAAAGCGCAGGCGATCCCAGGAGCGCGATCGCAGTGCCGTGGTATCCGCCGCCATTGGCAGCACCTGCACGTCTCTACGGCCTGAGTCAGCGGGCTTTTGCTCAGCAGAGGACTGAGTGGCTGGGGTTTGAGCAGTCATTTAAGGGTCCTCTCTTTGCTTAGTAATAGTTGCCAACTTTGCGATGGTGAACCGCTGTTTGGGCATCTTCTTTAGAAACTTTGCCATTGTCTACGGTGCAGTACACCAGCCAGTGGTCGCTTAGCTCCATGCGGCTAGCGACTTCGCACTCTAGGTAGGCCAGAGAATCTGCCAGAATCGGCGATTGGTTGTGAGCAGGGCGAGTGCGCACGCCGGCAAATCTGTCTGCACCAGGCGGAAAGCGCTTGAGGAAGTGCTTCATCAGCGGCAGGTGATTGCCTTCTTCTAAAATATTCAGCACAAAAGTATCGCCAACCTGCATGAGCGATTCAATCGCCCGGTCTTTGGCGACGGCGACCGTAAAGCCCAGCGGTTCAAAGCTTGCTTGCGTAATCCAAGAGGCCAGCATTGCGGACTGCACGTCGCTCTTACGGGCGGTGATAATGTACAGCCCGCTGCTAATCCGGCCCAGCGCCTTTTGCAGGTCAGCGTCGAGCGCCTTGATTTTCTTGATTTTTTTGGTCTGTGCTAGATCCTGGCCTAAGTCGGTGCCGGTCTCTTCACAAAGCTGATAAATGGCTTCACCCGGCGTGTCTTTAACTCGAATTGGGTCGAAGGCGACCTTTAGTTCCAAATCTTGCAGCTTGGTGTGCAGCGTATCAATCGGCTCGTCGTCACCGCCGTAGGATTCAAACAGTCCAAAGGTCTTTTTACTGCCGACGCCTGCCAGGATTGTGCCTAGGGCAGCGCGGGTCTCTTCGGAGCCTCTGCCGGTAGACGGGGGCATGCCGATGATCACGCCAGTTGAGCGGCTGACAATCTCGTTCACGTCTTGAGTGTCTGCAGAGCGCATGTCCACCATTTCGACGCCAACGCCGGTTTTGGTGATGCCGCGTGCTATGGCTTGAGAGATGCGATCGCTATACCCATAGTCAGACACATAAAACACCGCTACCTGCGTTTCGGCGTCGCTCTTTTGCTGGCTCCACTCGCGGTAGCGCCCGGTTAGCTCAGCGACATTATGGCGTAGCAAAGGGCCGTGGCCAGTGGCGATGGTCTCAATCTCGCCGTCGAGCTTGTCCATCCGCTTCATGGCCGAAATCACCGAGCGGGCGTTGGGAGCCATCAGGCACTCATAGTAAAAGTGAAAGTCGGGCGAGAGCGCTTCTAAATCTTCGTCAAAGAGATCGTCCTTGCAGAAGTGCGCGCCAAAGGCATCGCAGGTGTAGAGAATGCTGGTCTGGTGGTCGTAGGTGAAAATGGTGTCAGGCCAGTGCAAGTTAGGCGCATTGGTAAATTCGAGGACGTGCCCCTTGCCTAGATCTAGGGTGTCACCATTTTTAATGACCTGCCGCTCAAAGGGGGTGTGAAGGAGGTCTTCGAGGAAGGCGATCGCTACTTTTGCACCGACAACCACTGCATTCGGCGCTAGATCTAGTACGTCTTTAATCAGGCCGCTGTGGTCGGGCTCGGTATGGCTAACCACAATGTAGTCAATGGTCGCCGGGTCGATTTCGTTCTTGAGCGTGTCCATGTACAGCTCGCGAAACTTGGCGTGGGAGGTGTCCACCAGCGCCGTTTTTTCACCGTGAATAATGAAGGAGTTATAGGTGGTGCCGTTTTGCAGGCCGAATTCGATGTCGAAGCGATCGCGATCCCAGTCCAATGAGCGAATCGCCGTCGTCTCATCAGCGATGCCTGCAACCTGCATAGACAGGCGCTTTTGACCGGGTTCTTGGCCAGATGTTTTGGTTTGGGTAGCGGCAGCAACCATAGCGAATCTCCTATTTCTGTGGCCCGCATGGCCTGCCAGATCCCTGGCCAGCTAGCACGAGCAATGCTTAAAGTGAGTTTAGCAACAAAAGCGTTGCTTTATTCACATTGTGCCGCAACTTAGCGCTGTTAGCCGCCAATCATTCGTTATAAATACTTATCAAACTGATTAAGCGGCCCGCCGTAAGAACAGCAAAGAGGTGCTGCCATAGCGTTTTGATTTGACGATTTCTAAGTTCTCAGGCAGATCGTCAGGTTGCCAGTGTGCTTCGCTATATTCGATGGCGGCTTCTGCGCGATCGCTCAAACAGTCCACTAGTTGAGCGATTACTGGCCCGTATAGCTCCCCGGCATAAGGCGGATCAAAGTAAATGCGGTCAAATCGCGAGCCGGATTCTACGAGCTGATTCATTTGCCGGACGACATCGCCCTGTATGACCTGAAAGCGTTGCTCCGGCTTTGCTACCTTCTGCCAATTCTGCTGCACTATCCGGCAGGCCGCAGTGGATTGTTCGATGCCGACCACTTCTGCCGCCCCCCGGCATAGCGCCTCCGCCCCCATCGCCCCGCTGCCCGCACACAAATCCAGCCACCGACAGCCCAAAACCCGCCCCTGCCAGATATTAAACAGTGCCTCTCTCACCCGTGAGGAGGTAGGCCGGGTCGCCTCTCCGGGCAGCGTCTTAATTTCTCGATTACCGTAAATGCGGACAGGCATAAGTCACTAAAGTTCTTGTGGAAAAACTCAACCAGAATAGGAGCACCAGTCGCTCCAGCCGCCTGGGTAGAGTTTGTGCATGGGGTGGCCTGCCATGACCAGCCCAAATAAGTTGACGCAGGCGGTTACGCCAGAGCCACAGTAAACAATGATCTCGTCATTTGAGTCGAGATCGGCCCAGTGACTTGAGAGTGCATCAGTACTTTGTAGATGACCGGTTGCCGTGGTGATTTCTTGCCAGAATGAATTGACTGCGCCTGGGATGCTGCCTGCGACGGGGTCAATCGGTTCTACTTCGCCCCGGTATCTTTCGGGCGATCGCGAATCCACCACCACCACTCCCGGCAAGTCTTTCCGCTGCCGCACCGTCTCAATATCCACTGTCCACCCAGCTTGAAGATGTGGTTCAAAGCTTCCTTGCTTTGTAGAGGGAGTATCCTGGCTCAACGGCAGGCCAGCCGCCTCCCAAGCACGAATGCCGCCGTCTAATATAGCGACCTGCTCATGGCCCAGAACCCGTAGCATCCACCACATTCGGGCAGCAAAGGCAAAGCGCGAGTCGTCATAGATAACCACTTGAGTCGGGCCAGCAGGCGGCCTAGAGTGGATGCCAAGCTGATTGATTTTGTCTGCAAAAAAGCCCCAATCTGGCAACGGATGACGCCCGCCGTGAGCTTGAACAGGGCTGGAGAGATCGCGGTTAAGATCGAGATAGTAAGCCCCTGGGATGTGGCCCGACTGATACTGGCTGCGGCCTTGTTTGGGCTCGCTCAGAGAAAAGCGAGTGTCAATAATGACCACTTGAGGATCGGCTAAGTGCTGCGATAGCCACTGATTATTGACTAAGTAAGGGGACTCTGCCATAGCTAGAACAAAAGCGGGCGACGCTTTATTATCCACCGCCGCCGCCAGGGGCCAGTCGGCGCTAATGGTGAAATAGCCTGCTCTTGACTGCGCCGCGCCAATATCTCTTCAGCCGAAGATTGCAAAGTCGGGTCGCGGTAGGGCACCGCCGCGCAGGTTTGCAAATGCTCCTGCTCCTGTTGAGAGAGTACAGGTAAGCCATCGGATGAATACTGGGCAAGGGTGCCTGGCCATCTTCGGCCTCCTGCCTGGATCGATCCAATGGAGAGTCCGGCTAGTTTTAGCGCTGAGCGCACTGCTGCCGCACAGGAGTAGGTGACCAGTTCGCCACCGTTGGGATTAAGGCACTGAGCGACTCGCTTAAGAAACTCTACCGTCCATAGCTGCGGGCAGTGAGGCGGCGAAAAGGGGTCAAGGAAAATTACGTCGGCTCGCCAACCCTGCTCAATCAGGAGCTGAATCTGCTGACGGGCATCACCCAAGAGGATCTGAGCGATTAGATGGTCGCGTTTGACCGTGCAGCGAGTGGCGAGTTCGTTCAGTACGTGCTGCACCGCTGGAGAATATTGCTGGGTAAGCTGGTGAGCGACCGCACTTCGCCCCACTTCAATATCAATTTCCAGCGCCTTGATATCTACTGGAGTGCGATCATTCGCCTGCCAGATAGTCTCTAGCGCTGCCGCTGTGTTGTAGCCCAAACCATAGCAGATATCCAATATTTTCAGACGGCTGTTTGCTGGGATAAGCTGCGATCGCTGCGCCAATTGAACCGTTTCTACATAAGTCTGCTGCGCCTCATGGCAGGCCCCTTCGCGGCTATGAAACCACTCGCCAAACTTTTCCGAGTAGAACGTACTAGACCCGTCACCGGTTTCGACTGGCGTAAACATCGTGCGAAATACCTCTGACCGGATGGCTGACCTGGTTAAACTGCCTTTATGTTTTGGGCAGCGAGGGTAACTGTCTTCTCAATCCGCTGCTGCCGGGTCTGCTGACGCTTAGCCATTTTGATCCACTGCAAAATGCCTTTTTTAGCAGAGGGGCTAAACCCTTCAAAATGCGCTGCTGCTATAGCATTATCTGCCAGCGCTGCGGCCAGATCGTCGGGGATGATCAGCGCCTCAACATCGTCTAAAAACACCCAGGAGCCATTGGCTTTGGCCTGCTGAATTTTCTCTAGCCCGGCGGGCCTCATCAGTCCACTGGCTATCAGCTGATCAACTCGGGTTTTGTTGAGCTTAGACCATACGCTCTTAGGCTTGCGAGGAGAGAGTAGCAGCATGGTTCGATTCTCATCTAGCCGACGCGGTAAGCTGTCAACCCAGCCAAAGCACAGCGCCTCTTCAACGATGGCATCGTAAGACAGGTAGCGACTGCCTGCCTGTTTTTTATAGGTCACCAGCCAAATGCTCTCAGTCTGCGAGTAGTGAGCTGCTAGCCAATCACGCCATTGCTGCCGACTGATCACCTCAATTTTCTCAAAGTCTTTCATAGCCGCTGCTGCTCACGACTTTTTTACTATAAATTGATTGGGCTGAGCGATCGCGATACCCAGCAAAACCAAGACAGCCGTTAAGCGGCAGGCGATGGGTAGCCGAGCTGATAAAGACGGCTAGCCCTGATAGTGCTGGCGAATCTCGTTCAGATTTTGCTGGTAGCGGGCTTTGACGGGTTGAGCTTCGCTGTACTGAGGGTGAGTGCTATCAATTTTATCGAGATTGAGTAGGGCCGTTTGCCAGAGTCTGGAGATTTCTGCCCACTTTTCGGGAGGGAGGGGCGCATTTTGGCTGGCGATCGCCGCCTGCCAACCGTAGCGTTTGGCGAGGGCTAGCCAATCTTGAGATGACGACGAAAAGCGAGGTGCTGGGATGGGTGCTGGTGTAGCTAGCTGCGCGGTTTGGTGCGCTTCAATCTGCTGTAGATTTTGCTGGTAGGTTGCTTTCTTGGCTTGGGCAGCTGCGTATTCGGGCGATTGAACAGGAACTTGGTCTAGCTGGGCGATCGCCTGCCGCCAGAGCTGCGCTGCTTCGTGCCACTGCTGAGCGCTATGTGGCAAACGTTGCCCCTGTAAAGCGGCCTGCCAGCCCATGCTTTTGGCGGTTTCAAAGGCGCTTTTAGTCCTGTTTGCCTCGACTGTTGCCTCAGCTACTATCGGCTCGGGATGGCTGACTTCCAAAGGAAAGCTGTCAGCAGGTGGCCCGGCTATCCCCATTGTCCCAGCCGCTAAGACGATGACGGTGCCCGCCCCAACAGAAGCGCCGAGTACGGGAAAGTGTCTGTCGGCGCTGGCGGCTTTGGCCAAGACCGCCGCATCAAAATCAGGAGCAATATCGCTGACTTCGTCCCAAAGTTCGAGCTGAGTCAGCGGTTTGCCTTCGCGATCACGCAGTCTTTCGAGTCGGGCTATCAAGACAAACCGCTCAATCGGGTCCAGGCTGACTTTGTGCTGATGTTCGATTTCTTGTTTGAGGATATAGAAGGCGCGATCGCTCAGGCGAGGCATATCAGAACTCAGTAACTGGGAGAAGCATTATCTTTTTATACATGCCAATTCCACCGTCACCCGGCAGGTTTATCAGGGCAATCCATCAGCCAAGTACAGCTCCCGTACATTCTTGCAAAGCCTCTCATGAGAGCCCTCCCAACCAGATCAGCGCGGCTAGACCAGGCGCGTCAGCTGCACCCGATATCTTTGCTTTTTAGTGACTGCCACGTCGCCAATTTCTAAGCGGCCTTTGCCCCGGATTGCAACCAGGTCTCCGGTCTCTAAACTATGACTCGACTGAGTCACCGGCTGCCAGTTCACCCGCACATCGCCAGCCGTGATCAAATCGACCATTTTGCTGCGCGACATGCCAAAGCCAGCCGAGGCCACCGCATCTAACCGCATAGAAGCTTCTACTGTCGTGATTTCCTTACGGCGAGGCTCACGCACTCGCAGCTCGCTAATGTCTATGAGCTGAGTCTTTACCGGCACAGAGCGTACCTGAATTAGGCTCGTCGTTAAAAAGTCTGCCAGCTCCGGCACCACAATCGCCTGCGCCCCGCGCTCGCCCAGCACAATAATATCGCCCACCTTTTCGCGGACGATCCCCGTCCCCAGCAGCGACCCTAAAAAATCGCGATGGGAAGCGGTATCAAACAGAAAATTACCGGCAATACTGAGCGCTGCCAGCGGCACCGGGCCACCTGCCGCTGTTTCATCAAACGGAATCTCGCTGCGAGAAATCATCAGTCGCTGCCGTTCCGCCTGCGGATAGCCGCCGCTAGCCAGCGTTTGCACATCCGTCAGCGTTTTAAATAAGGCTTGTGCTTCAAACAGCTCGGGCGGCGTCAGAAAATCGGTAGCCACCGGCTCCCATGTCCGAATGGCCTGCTCCGCCCGATCAATAATTCGGGTCAGGGCTTCTTTATTTTCAGCCCGTTTGAGCAGGTCTTCTTTTGGGAGCATAAAAACAGTTGAGCGCGGTGTTCAGGCTTTGTGATGTTTAGGCTTTGAGATGTTTAGACTTTGGCCACTTCAGGTTCAGCCGCTACGCCTTCTACAATGGCGGTCGGTACGTCAAAGTCCTTAGCAATCTCACGGGCTGTCATCTTGGCGCACATCATCACCGCAGGCGTACCGCCCCCAGGTTGAGTATTGGCCCCAACCAAATACAGGTTAGAAATATCTTCACTCCTGTTATGCGGACGGAAGAATGCACTTTGAACTAAGACAGGTTCTACGCCAAAACCGTTGCCTAAGTAGCTGTTAAGCGTCCCTTCAAAGTAATCAGGAGTAACGTGGCTCTGGTACACCAGTCTTTCTTTTAGATCGGGAATATAGCCGCGCTCGTCTAAGAAGGTCAAAACTTTCTCGGTCAGCTTCGGCCCTTCCACATCCCAATCAATCCCGCTGGCGTTGTTGGGCACCGGTACTAATGTGTAGGCGGCGTGGTGTCCTGGCGGTGCCATGCTCGGGTCGGTCAGTGACGGCACGTGCAAATATTGTGAAAAGTCAGGGCTGAGAATTTTCTTATCAAACAGCTCCGTGAGCAAGGCTTCGTAGCGCGGCCCCAGAATGATGTTGTGATGGCGCAGATCTAAATCTTCTAGCCCATCGGCTCTAAAGCCAAAGTAAATGACCAGAATCGACATCGACTGACGGGTCAGCTTCACTTTCAAATCCTGATTGATCAATCGATACTTCGGATCGATTAGCTTCATATAGGTGTTGGCGTAGTCTCCGTTGGAAATCACCATGTCGGCGGTGTGCGTAGTGCCATCGGCCAGGGTAATGCCTTTGGCCACTTTTTTGCCAAAGAGGGAGCCTTCTACATCAATTTTGGCCACTTCGCTGTTGTAGCGCATGGTGCCGCCCAATTCCTCAAACTTGCGTACGAAGCTGCGCACGAGTTCGCCAGTGCCGCCCATAGCAAAGTGAATGCCCCAGGTCTTTTCCACAAAGTGAATCATGGCATAGATCGCCGGGACGCTCAGCGGGTTGCCCCCGACCAGCAGGGGTTCAAAGCTGAATACCTGCTGGAGTTTGGGACTCTTAAAGTAGCGTTTGACAAAGGAAAATAGAGGACGAACCGCATCTAGTTTCACCAGGTCAGGCGCGATTTTGAGCATGGAGAACACATCGCCGAAGTAGGTGTAGCCCAGCTCAATAAATCCTCGGTCAAAGATGGCTCGCGCTGCCTTGTGAAATTCTTCGTAGCCGTCTAGGTCATCGGGCTCAATCGCTTCGATTTGGCGACGGGTGCTTTCGGGATCGCCGTCGTAGTCGAAGTACGTGCCATCGTCAAAATAGATCCGATAGAACGGCAGAACAGGGACAATTTTGAGGTATTTAGAAGTGTTGGGCCCACCGCTGATGCCGCTTCTGATGCGGTCAGCCGGGTCCATGATTTCTTTGGGGAAGTCGGGGAGATGTAGCGCGGCGGCATCCCGTTCTAAGGAAAAGAGTTCTTCAATTAGATGGGGCACGGTCAGCACCGTTGGCCCCATGTCAAAGGTGAAGCCGTCGGCCCTACGCACATAGGCCCGTCCGCCAGGAGCGTCTAGCTTTTCAAAAATGGTGGTGTCAAATCCCAAACTTTGAAGTCTGATGCCTAAGGATAATCCACCGATCCCTGACCCAATAATGATGGCTTGCTGGCGACTCATACGGTACTTTTACTGACTATACATACCTTTAGTATAGACCTGTTTTCAATCCAGTTGGCCGTTGGGATGGTCGCTGTGATGGCTGCCTTTAGGCGATCGCACCCTCCCCTATTCCAACCCAGCCACATTCTCCACAGAGGCAACGCCGTGATGGCCCTGATTTTGGCCAGCTTCCCCATTTAGCGACCAGTGATACTCAATGGGGATCTGGGCTCGCTGACAGCTTTCTTCTAGCTGTTTCTGCTGAGAGAAGGCTTTGCGTAAAGCTACGATCAGGGTTTGCAGCTGTTCTTTTTGGGGCTGCTGCTGCACGCCTCTGGCGGTTTGTCGCTCTAATAGCTGTAGCAGCAGCTCGTAGTGAATGTGAGAAGGAAGCGGTAAAGGAGAACGATCTGTGGTCATACTGATTGACCGCTGGGGGCATGTGTACAGTTTTACCCGTTCAGGCGGCTGCCGTCCGGGGAGGTTTTTTAGAGGAAGGTAAGCGTTTAGACCGGGCGGCTTAAAAGCGGCGCGATCGCTCCACCGGGATCAGGCTGTTTCACCAGAGATTCACCGACTAAAATAGCCTGTGCGCCAGCTGCCGTCACGGTCTTAACGTCGTCTGGAGTATGCAGCCCCGACTCGCTGACAATAGTTAGCTGCCGCTGGGCAATCGTTTCGCGGTAGGTCTCTAAAATCTGCTCGGTTGTCTTCAGGCTAACAGTAAAGTCTTCTAAGTTTCGGTTATTGATGCCGATTAGCCGCACGTCTTTTAGGCCCAATGCCCGCTCAAACTCCTCGGCAGTGTGAGTTTCAACCAGAACTGCCATGCCCAGCACTTTGGCAATCCGCGTAAAATAGGTCAGGTCTTTGTCAGACAAAATGGCGGCAATGAGCAGCACCGCATCGGCTCCAGCGATCCGCGCCTGATAGAGCTGATACGGGTAGAGAATAAATTCTTTGCACAGCAGCGGTAGGTGCACCGCATGGCGAATCTGGACGAGGTAGTCAAAGCTGCCCTGAAAAAATTCGCTGTCGGTCAGCACTGACAGGCAGGTCGCACCGCCCGCCTCGTAGCTGTGGGCGATCGCTACCGGGTCAAAATCAGGCCGAATCACGCCTTTGCTGGGCGAGGCTTTTTTTACTT
Organism: Phormidesmidales cyanobacterium; assembly: GCA_038260635.1. Lineage (GTDB taxonomy): Bacteria > Cyanobacteriota > Cyanobacteriia > Phormidesmidales > Phormidesmidaceae > Phormidesmis. Next base: position 1,754 of record JBBSNR010000041.1, on the reverse strand, counting down.
CAGCAATCAGGGCCGGGCGCTGCTGAGCCGCTTGCAGACGCAGCGCTTCGACGAAGCCTTTGGTAGGCGGTAACCCCTGCGCCTGCTGCTGCAAGTCTTGCAGGCTCACTTTTTCTCGCTGGCGGGCGACTTCTACCTCTTTGTGCCACACAATCTTCTCTAAAATATTGCGCGGCTCAGCGTCCGGCGCTTTGATCTGGTATTGCAGACTGGCAACGGTGATCGCCGGATTGGGCGGACGGCGGCGAATTTCCATAGGGCACTATTTATGTAAGTTACGAAGTGGTGACGGTAGCTCGCTTGTAAGCCTCATCCAGCACTTCAGACAGGGTGGGATGCGTATGTACCAACTGAGAGAGTTCGGTGACAGATTGCTTGGCCGCGATCGCATTAGCCGCTTCCTGAATCAGATCAGCCGCGTGCAGCCCAATAATATGAGCCCCCATCACCTCACCCGTATCCTTACGATAGATCACCTTCGCCAGACCTTCCGTTTCGCCTTCTGCCAGCGCCTTAGAATTCGCCTTAAAATAGCTGCGCACAGAGGCCACTTCATAGCCCCCTTCCTTCGCAGCTTCCTTGGCCGCAGGCTCAGTCAAACCGACAAAGCTGACTTCCGGATGCGTAAAAGCCGCCGCTGGGATCGCGCTGTAGTCAATAGTGCGATGCTGACCACAAATATTGTCCACCGCCACAATGCCCTGAGCAGAAGCCGCATGAGCCAGCATCATTTTGCCAGTCGCATCGCCAATCGCCCACAGATGAGGCACCGGCTTACCATCGCGCAGCACCGCTAGCTGGTCGCTCACGGGGATGAAGCCGCGCCGGTCAGTCTCTACCGCCACCATATTCAGGTCTAGATTTTTGGTCGCTGGAATTCTGCCGGTAGCCACCAGACAGGCATCCACCTCTAGCGTCTCTACTATCTCCATTGTTTTAGGATCGGCCAGCTCAATCACAACCGGCGATCCCGGCGTAATTTTCTTCGCCAGCAGGCCCACTTTTGTTTCGATATCGCGAGGCTTAATCAAAACGCGCTCTGCCTGCTTAGCAATATCGGGATCAAAGGTCGGCATCAGCTGATCGAGCGCCTCAATCATCGTGACTTCTGAGCCTAGCGCCGTGTAGATGTCAGAAAACTCCAGGCCAATGTAGCCGCTGCCGATAATGGCCACCCAGTCGGGCAGCCAGTCGAGCCGGATGGCCTCATCGCTAGTGAAAACCGTTTTACCGTCGGTTTCAATGCCTCTAGGCACAAACGGAACCGAGCCTGGCGACAGAATAATATCCTTAGCGGTAATAGTCCGAGTGCCGCTGTCGTCAGTAATGGAGACCTTCTGGCCGCTGGCAATTTTGCCCCAGCCGCGAATGGTCTCTACCCCTAGCCGAGTGAGGCTATTGGTCAGATCGCCCTGAATTTTACCGACCAGATTCTTCGCATGATCGGCAATCTTTTCCCGGTCGAATCCGACCCCAGAGAGACTAATGCCTAATGCTTTCAGGTGCTGAGTATCTCTCATTTCGCGCACCCTGCCCGAAGCTGCCAGCAGCGCCTTAGAAGGAATACAGCCCCGATTAACGCAGGTGCCGCCCATATCTCCGGCTTCAATAATGGCCGTCTTCAGGCCACACTTAACCGCATGAATAGCGGCTCCATGACCACCGACGCCCGCGCCAATAATCACCAAATCGTAATCAAATGCTGAATCCACTGCGCTCTCCTTAGGTTCTTTCCTATTCTCAACTAGAGCGGC
>JBBSNR010000040.1:0-13304 GCA_038260635.1 Phormidesmidales cyanobacterium | reverse complement strand
CGCAGATCCGGCTAACGGGCTTTTCAATTTCAAATTTTCAAATTTTAAGCAGTGCTCTGCGTTTTGACTGCTTAGCAAACCGCCTAACGAGGCCGTTTGTAAAGTTTAATAGTAGTCAGTTTCTACCTCTGTCTGAGTCACTGCAAAATTGGAAGAGTCATGTAGAAAGCGCAGAATTTCCTGTTCTAACTTATTGACTAAGTAGGATTCTGCGGCACCAGAATGACGCATAGAAGTGATGTATCCCTCGATATAGAGCCTAAGTTCATCGGTGCGATAGCCCTTATGCCAGTAGTCTACGAGGGTATCAGTTATTCGCTGATAGTAGCGAATAATTCGAACGTCTTGAAGCATTTTTCTATTAGCCTCGCTCAACTAAAACGGATTAGCATGAATGAATACGAAGTCTCTACGATAGGCAAACTCACGCCGGAAAACTCGATCCCAATTGGGTCTCCAATTCGACTGAGCAGCTAGGTAAGCCATCTTTAGATCCCTTTTCTGACTTCTTGATTTTAAGCTAGTAAAATCGACCCGTTAAGTCAACGTATATAGGGATTAAATCGGTTGCTTTCTGCCCATCAAGCTCGATTGAATCGTTCCATGTTCTCACTCCATTTTATCAGGTCAAACAGGGCTGAACCAAATTGAAAACTCAATAAAGTGGGTTTTCTTTGAGGATTGCGCTCCCGTAACCTCGATTACAGAAGTCCACTATTCGCTCTGCTAGGCTCGGTTTGTTGAGATCTGTCGTCAGCGGCATTTAATCCGCTATGTTCTCTGTGAGCGCCTCCATCGATATTAATATTCAAGTTGTTGAAAGCAATTTAAACTTGCGTTCTCTGCTGAGCTGGAATTTGCAGCAGGCGGGCTATAAGGTGCAGCAGTGCGCTGACATGGTTTCGGCCAGAGACGGCTTCCAGATGCAGCAGCCCAGCCTTGTCGTACTAGAGGCAGAGTTTGCTGGCGGACAAGGGCTACAGCTATGCCAGTGGCTGAGTCATCAGGGTCACCCGCTGATACTGCTGCTGTCTGCTCGAACGGCTGAGCCTGATGTGGTAGCTGGGCTTAGATCGGGTGCCGATGACTATCTGAAAAAGCCGTTCGGTATGCAGGAGTTTCTCGCGCGGGTGGAGGCTCTGACCCGTCGCAGCCGTCATATTACAACGCCTTTGGCGATTGACTGCGGTGATCTGCACATCGATTTGGTGCAGCGCCGGGTGCGCTATATGGGCGAATTCGTCGACCTGACGCCTCAAGAATTTAGTTTGCTATATGTGTTGACTCAGGCTGAGGGTGAGCCGCTTAGTCGGATTGATCTGCTGCGCCGCGCCTGGCCCGATGCGATTGATAATCCGCGCACGGTAGATACGCATGTGCTGTCGCTGCGCAAAAAGATAGAAATCAATCCGCGCCATCCCGATCTAATTCAGACCGTGAGAAACGTGGGCTACCGCATTTGCGTCGGGCCGGTTGATAGGCCGTCAGTGGACAAGCCGATAGAGGCGATGGCGCTCGCCCATAGCAAACCCGCCTAGTTTACGACCACTCGGCCTGAGCCTGCTGCTCTGCTGCTACCAGCGTCTGGCGCAATTGGCCCCAATCTACGGTGTCAGCGGGTGAATCGGCAATCAGTCTGCCATCGTTGAGGTGCCATAGCCGGGTGCCATAGCGCTCCGCTAGATCGATTTGGTGGTTGGCCATAATGATAGTGAGCTTGCCCTGGGTGGCCCACTCTGCCAGGCGAGCTAGCAAAAATTTGCTATAGCCAACGTCTTGAGAAGAGGTGGGTTCGTCCAGCAGCAAGATTTTGGGTTCGCTAATTAGGGCTCGGGCGATCGCCACTCGTTGCCGCTGCCCCAACGATAGATTTACCGCCATGCGATCCATCCAGTCTGCTGGAATATTCAGCCGCTCAGCCCACCGGTTGACTGCCGCTGTAATTTTTGCGGTCGGTCGGCCCTGGAGTCGGAGAGGATAGCCCAGCGTAGCGCCAACGCTCATTCCAAGCAGACGGCTTTCCTGATTGACCAAAGCGACCTGACGCCGCAGACTGACCGGCGGCAATTGCCGAATATCTTGGCCTTCAAACCAGATGGTGCCACTACTAACTTCAGAGAGGCGGTTGACCAGCCGCAACAGGCTGGTTTTTCCAGCCCCCGAAGGCCCGACTAAAGCCACAAAATCGCCTGGCTCGACAGCAAAGCTCAAATCTTTAAGGATTTCTACGATGCCAGCGGCGGCTCTCAGTGTCACCCGCTCAAATTTTAAGATGGTCACCGGGCAAGTCAGCTCCTTATGGCGGCGTACCGAGCGCAATCAGGCAGCAAATTGGCTAGCAGTCGCGATGGTCCAAATATCCACTAGCAGCAGCAGCGCCGTCAGCCCCAATAAAATGACATACATCCACGGCTGCGAAAGCGGCTTAACATCGCCCGTATCAATCGCGGTTTTAGCTTCTACATAGCGAACGAGCCGGGCAAACCCAACCACCCGCATCGGCAGCAGATAAGCCTGATCCTGAGCCTGGTTGAGAAAGTAATAAACAATACCGCCCTGGCCGGTCGAGCGCGGTTTCAGCGCCGTAATATCATCCCATTTCAAAGCCCAACCGCGACGACCAAATGCGCGTACCCATCCTGGATAGGTAACAGCAATCCCTTGTGAGTCCACCTGTACTCGCTCGCTCAGCCCGCCGTACAGCGCGGCTCCTCCAGCGACGACTCCGACCCAAAGTAGCGCGGGGGGAATTGGGGCTTGAGTCGCGGCTGCCAAAAACGGCAAAGGCACTACCAGCGCGATGTAAAGAGACATCAGCGTCAGCTGAATCAGCGGCGAAATCTTAAAGCTGTCCGTTTCTGGAAGGCTGTCCGTCTTTGGGAAAGGAGAGGTCATTAGAAAGCAGTGAGTCGGGCGCGAAGGGTATTTGCATTCATCATAAATACTTTTGAACGACACTCCAGCCCGTAGCCGTCACCATAATCAAGGCAAATAGCAAAATGCCGTTCAGGGTAAGATGCGTCTGCCGCGCCCAAGGTCGTTCTGGACTAATACGGCTAGCGCTCCAGGCGGAAGCCAAAATCAGCGCCACTACAGTCAGGCCTGCTGGCAAATGCACCGAATGCCCTAAGCTGCCATATTCACCGAGCGTGCCGACAATGCCAATGGAGAGCAGCAGCAGCACCAAACCCACTAAAGCGCTGCCCAGTAAGTAGTGAGCCGGTCGCAGCCAGTCAGGACGAGAGCGATCGCGCTGCCGGGTATAAAACAAAGTGCCGCCGCTGACCGCTAGCAGACTATAAACTGTCAGCGAAAGACCCATAGACCAGGCAGCGATGCGCCACAGCCAAATAAAGGAAGGAAGATCCACAAACCACCCATTTGAGACGTATGCCTCAGGCATAGCATCTTTGTAAAGCGCTGCCTACACCCGTAAGAAATTTTTAATCCCTTTTAGTCTCTACGAGACAGCCCCTGCACAGCCTGTCGAAGGCAACAATTTCTATATGACTCAAGTCGGCAATGTTCTATTTAGCCGGTAATGCTTCGTATAGAGAAACACTGCTTTAGAGAGGTTGCGCCATTGCGCCAGCCGCAACCGGGCCTGAACTACTAGAAATGACAGATCCTGTGACTTCATCCGCTTTAACCGCATACGGATGAGTAACTTCTACCTGGGTGCGTCCTGTGTGGCCCTCGGGAGGGTCATCAGTGGCTTCCTCTTCCCCTTCAGACTCAATTGCCAACCGCTCACAAGGGACGGTATCAGAGAGAATGGAGCTGGCCATCATCCCCGTGTGGATCTCTAACTGGGCCGCTCTCACCGACTCAAACAGCAGCCGCTGACCTGGAAACACAACCCGCTCAAAATACCAATCAGGCACATTGGTGATACGTGCTATCTGAATTTTGCTGGTGGCATTGACGTAGCAGCAAAGAATGACTTCGGCGTCGTCAGACGGGAGCGGGTCAAGAATTTGGGCCATGGGTTTTAAAGACGGGAAGAAACGGACTGCGACACTTCACACTTATATGAGAGGCTAACACCTGGTCATAGCGGCGACTGTAAAAACGACTACCAAGCCTACCCTTATCAGTTGCCTGGAACGGTCTTGACCAGTCGCTCAGGACTCATCATCAGCTGACACTCAGAGCAGGTACGATAGCGCCGCCTCCCCCTGGAGAAATGCTCATCTCCAGGTTACCCAAAGCGTGAGCTAAGCCAGCTAACTGACCGATCTGAGCTTCGGCTTAGACCTCTTTATCAGCAAACGCTCGACGGGTCATTTTAAGACCTCATGCCCCACTGAAAGCAGCTTGAAGACGCTCTCATAAAACAGGTGGAATTGATATGTGAAGATTTGTGGATAGGTAAATCGAGCGAAACTTATTGCAAAGAAAATCTACAAAACGCAATAAGTTTCCAAACTATGCGGTTTGTCCTCTAGGTTTCACTAGCGGCACTGTCTACCCCTGATGCGACCTAATTGCGCCCCGCTAAAGTCGTACGAGCCACAGTTTGTGAGTGAAGAACAACGCAGAAACTTCTATCGGAACGCCACCGCTTAAGAGCGTCAGTGCTATCGTAAAGATATATGAAAAAACTGAGATGTTCGGGTTAACGGTTCGCCCCCAATAGAAGACCTATAGCCCTGCTGCACCCCATCTTTACGCTATGACTCCTGCTCCACAAAAGAATCTGAGCCAACTAGAGAAGCTAAGCCAACGCATACTTTACGTGCGTCTGCCCTGCAACCCGATCTTCCCCATCGGCGTGGTTTACCTGGCAGACCACGTGCACAAGTGCTTTGCCGACGTAGAGCAGCAGATTTTCGACATGGGCACCGTTCCCCCACTAGACTTTACAGCCGCCCTTGATGAACGGATTGACCGCTTTCAGCCGACGCTTTTGGTCTTCTCCTGGCGCGATATCCAAATCTACGCGCCAGTTGGCGGTCGGGGCGGCAACCCGCTGCAAAACGCATTTGAATTTGCCTACGCAACCAACCCTTTGGTAAAGCTGCGAGGCGCGCTAGGCGGTGCCCGCATGGTCGGCACCTACCTGGCCGAACTGCGCCGTAACGAAAAGCTGATCAGGCGCGGGCTTAAACGGGCTCGTCGCTATCAGCCCGAGGCCAGAGTGGTGGTTGGGGGCGGCGCGGTCAGCGTGTTTTATGAGCAGATGCAGAAAACCCTGCCTACCGGCACCATCGTATCGGTAGGGGAGGGCGAAACCCTGCTGGAGAAACTGCTGCGCGGCGAAGACTTCGCAGATGAGCGCTGCTATGTGGTCGGTGAGCCCCCGCGAGAGCGGTTAATCCACGAGTGGCCGACTCCCGTTGAAAAGTCGGCCTGTGACTATGACTACATCGAAGCGATGTGGCCCGAGTTTGAGTACTATCTGCAAGAGCAGGATTTTTATATTGGTGTGCAGACTAAGCGCGGCTGTCCGCACAACTGCTGCTACTGCATATATACCGTGGTGGAAGGTAAACAGGTGCGCATTAACCCGGCTGATGAAGTGGTGAAAGAGATGCGCCAGCTTTACGACCGGGGCATTCGCAAGTTTTGGTTTACCGACGCGCAGTTTATTCCCGCTAAGCGCTACATTGATGACGCCGTTGAGCTGCTAGAGAAAATCTTGGCCTCTGGCATGACCGACATTAACTGGGCGGCCTACATCCGCGCCGACAACCTGACGCCCCGGCTATGTGAACTCATGGTCGCCACGGGGATGAACTACTTTGAGATTGGCATCACCAGCGGCTCGCAGGAGCTGGTTAGAAAGATGCGCATGGGCTATAACCTAAAAACTGTGCTGCAAAACTGCCGCGATCTCAAGGCAGCCGGGTTTGAAGACTTTGTCTCGGTGAACTATTCGTTTAATGTGATTGACGAGCGCGATCAGACCATTCGCCAGACCGTTGCCTACCATCGCGAATTGGAAAATATCTTTGGCGCAGACAAGGTAGAACCAGCGATTTTCTTTATCGGCTTGCAGCCCCATACTCACCTGGAAGAGTACGCCTTTAAAAACAACATTCTTAAGCGGGGCTACAATCCGCTGGCAATTTATTTGCCGTGGGTTGCGCTGAAGCTGCTGTGGAATCCCGGTGAGCTGGGGGCTTTCTTCGGCGATGTCTGCTTAGAGGCAATGCGCGAAAATCCCAATGACTTTGGCCGGACGGTCATGAAAATTTTGGAGCAGCGGCTGGGGACAGTGCCGCTCGCTGAGGCGCTGAGTGCACCGGTGAAAGGCGAAACCCGTACCCTGGCTGGGGTATCATAAGGTCAGCGCTTTTGAACAGATTATTTCTACTTTTTCCATTCTTTTCTCTATTAAGGTCTCAGTAAAACATGTTGGCGGGTTCTATTCTTCAAAGGCTTGTGCGTGGCCACGATAACGCTGACTCGTCGGGTGACTCAGAAACCTCGGGCCGCACTCCGCTGAACTTTGGGGTGTATTACAAAAATACGCTGGTGGCGCTGTGTCATGCGCTAGAGGATGCTGTGCTCGCGACCAAAACATCGCCGCTAATGGTGACGGCCTTTCAGCAGGGCAAGTGGTATTTGCAGGAAGCTGATCGCTATGGCGACATGGCCGATACTGCTGACCAAATTGTGATTATGGCGGCACCGGGGGCAGGGTTTGCGGATCATCCAACGGGATCGCGCGAAAATGTCACGCTAGTTGAGCTCGATAAAGATGATCCGGTGGGGCAAGAGTGGCATCTGATGATTATGGGCTCTACCTACAGTGCGATGGTGCTGTGCCAGGAGCTGACCGATGAGGAGTATGGTCCGAAGGGGCCGCCAGAGAATGATTTAGAGCGTAAGTTCTACGGCTTTTGGACGTTTGACCCGATGCTGGTCGGCGAGACGATTGCGATCGCTGCTGATCACGTTGGCCGCTATGCGCCTGAGGTTCAAGCCGATCTAGAAGCAAGGCTAGCCAAAATAGACGCCGAAGCGGCTACCAAAACCAATGAAGTTGGCAACGTGGTGATGCGCGTGGTGGACTATTTGCAGGGGGGCGATCGCCAGGTCGAACAAACCGAAACATTCAAATTCGCTGGTGCCCTCAGCCAAAACCTGGTTTCTAATGAGTTACAAGCCTATTTGCGCATGGCTCAGCTCGCTGACCTGGCCGATCCGACCAATCCTTTGGCGGCGGCAGAAGTCGCTTCGCTCTCAGAAATGATGGGTCAGTTCTTAGACCTGCCGGTGTGGCAAATGCAGCGGCTGCGGCTAGCGAGCTTGCTGCATCGAATCGCGCCCGCTCAGTTTGACGAAGACATGACTAGTCAGGAGGGTGACAGCTGCCCATTGCACCCCGGTGCGCAGACGCTGCGGGTATTGCCCAGACTGCGGGCGATCGCCCAGATCATCTCTCATCAGCACGAATGCTGGGACGGCAGCGGTCAGCCAGCGGGCCTCAAAGGTGACAGCATTCCGGTGGAGTCGCGCATATTGGGCTTAGTTGCGGCCTTTCAGCAAGCGGCGGCCCATCGTCGGCACGCGGCTGACCAGCAGGATGCTCAGAAGGCAAGCCCAACTGCCGAAAATGAGTGGCAGCATGTCACCGATGCCTTCGCCGACTGTCAGGCTGAGGCGGGCGATCGCTGGGATCCCAAGCTTTTAGAGATACTGGGCTTTTTAGTAACGGGCTTGCAGCAGGGCCTGAGCCTGCCGACCATTCCGCTCAAAATGTCTATGGGGACCGGCTTGCTCAACCCTGAAGTGACCGACGTTTGGCCGTCGTTTACTGTCTCTGAAAAGACTCAGCCTACTTAGATACTCCTATTCAATCTTTCTTACAGCACATAGAAATGAGCGAACCAATTGACATCGATGCGGTCCGGGCGGGCACTCTCAAAAAATTAGCGGGTGCAAAGCTTGAAGAAACTGATTTGGCGGGCTGCGATCTGTCTGGGATTCAGCTAGCAGGTGCCAACCTCTCAGGCTGCGATCTGAGCCGGGCTAACCTTAACCACGCTCATTTGGAGGGCAGTAACCTGGTCGGTGCAAACCTATCGGGATCTGATCTGCGAGCTAATTTATGGGGCGCTAACCTGATGCAGTGCGACCTCACTGGCGCAGACCTGCGGGGTGCTAACTTACGCGGTGCCAACCTGATGGGCGCAAAACTGACGGGCGCTAGCTTGACTGGGGCCTTTCTCAGCGGGGCTACACTGACGGGCGCAAATCTCAAAGGCGCGGATGTTCGTGGCGCAGACCTGCGGGGAGCCAACCTCAGCGATAGCAGTCTACGTAGCACCGACCTTTCTCGCGCTGACTTGCAAGGAGCAACTCTGACTGAAGCGAACTTGGAAGAAGCGAACTTGCAGGAGACCAACTTTACCGGTGCATCGCTGGCCCGCGCCAATCTGCTGTGCGCCGATTTGCAAGGAGCTATTACAGTCGGAACAAACCTCACCGGAGCCTGCACCACCGGCACGATATTGGCCTGAACCTAGCTGCTTTACCAGATGTAGAAGCCTGAAGGTTTATGAATCAGCCCTACAAATAAGCCGCCGCCTCTTAGAGATACAGAGAGGACGGCGGCTGTAGTTTTTAGGGCTGCTGGTGAGGCGAATTTAGACGGCGATCGCTTCCTTCTCTGGCTTCCCAGTCTCTACCGCGCCGAGCAGCTCCTTGGCCCAGCGATCTACATCGTAGGCTTTCACCGCTTTATACATACGGCCCATGCGTTCTTTGCGCTCTTCTGGCTCCATGGCCAGCGCCTGATCAATTGCCCTATCCATACTGCTATCAGCGTAGGGATTGGTGAGGACTGCGTCTGGCAGCTCGACCGCTGCACCCGCGAATTCGGAAAATACCAGCACGCCGTCTTCGCCGCCTTTAGCGACCACAAACTCTTTGCCGACCAGGTTCAGCCCGTCTCGCAGTGGCGTAATCCAGGCAATATCTGCTGCTGCATAGAGCGCCAAAATCTCTTCTAGCGGCAGCGCCGAAGTAAAGAGCAAAATGGGCGTCCAGCTCAGCTTGGCAAAGCGACCGTTGATTTTACCCACTAGCCGCTCAATTTCGCTTTGAGCCGTCTTGTAAATTCGCATACCGGTCGCGGGTGAGGCCACTGCGACGACGAAGTTAATTTTGCCCTGTAGCTCTGGCCTACGGGTAAGCAGCCGTTCGTAGCACAGCAGCATTTCCTTGGTTCCTTTCACATAGTCTACGCGACCAGCCGAAACGATCAGCTGGCGATCGCCCCCCATCTCCGTCCGAATCTCTTCAACTCGCTTCTGCACCGATGGCTTCTCGACAACAGAGCGAATAAAGTCAACGTTGGTTCCCACTGGGAAAGCGCCTAGATGGACTAGCTGCCCCTTGTAGCGAACCTGAGTCGTCATCTCTGGGACGGCCAGGGCAGTGCCGCGCGGGGTGAATTCTTTGGCGACGGGCTCTTTTTTGACAATCTCAATGTCGCAAAGGCCCTGGGCGATCGCTACAAAGTTCTCCACGTAGCGCGGAATGTGAAAGCCACATACATCACAACAGAGAATACTTTCAACAATCTCTTCACGCCAGGGCAGCACGTTAAAAGCGTCGGGGCCAGGAAAAGGCGTATGGTGAAAAAAGACAATCTTGGCATTCGGCCTTTGCTGACGAATATAGTAAGGGGTTAGCCACAGGTTATAGTCGTGAATCCAGATCAGCGCGTCATCGGCGGCATCTTCACAGGCGGCAGCGGCGAACTTTTTATTGATATCTTGAAAGTTCTCCCAGTCAGAAGATTCATAGGTGAACTGCCAGGGAAAAGAGTGCAGAATCGGCCAGAAAGCCTCTTTGGAGGTGACATGGTAGAAATTCTTTACCTGCTCGGCGCTGAGCGGAATGCGGCGTACGGTGCCATTCTCATTGCCTTCAAAGCTCATGCGCTCTTTAAAGCTGTTCTTTTGCTTCGTGTTTATCTGTTTCCAAGCGATCCAGGTGCTTTGCTCAGCGCTGGCAAAAAAGCTCTTGATAGTGGGTAAAATACCATTGGGGCTTTTCTTCTCTCGATAGTAGGTCTGACCATTTTCGATGACCTCATCGTACGGCTCGCGGTGATAGAGAATGACAAGGGATGATTTCATGGTTGAAAGACCTCCGGAGAATTAGCAAATGTACAGTGGATTCAGGCAGTAAGATGAGTGATGACCTCGCCCTCCATGACGAGTTTGCCTTTGGAGAGGCGCTGTGCGCTCCCCGCCTAATAGTCACATTAAATCAAGGCATTGGCCAGGGCTGCTGCCTACCTGGAGCAGAGCAGAATGCCCGAAACTAAGACAAAGCAGCACTTTTAACGACAGACGATTGATCGCCGCGATGCCACTGCGATATCTAATGTGCCTGAGTTGTGTCTAATGAGTTGCGCCTAGACTATGCCTAAATTCAGGTACGCTTCTTGGCGGCCTCCGCTAGGCGGTGAGCAAAGCCTGCCTGCTTTGCTAGTAAGAAACTACTCTGTCGGCAGAAAACTACTTCAAAGAGACTTCTGGCCCAAAATAAAACAACCTATACAACAATTAAATAGAGATAATCTGTCAGCAGAACATCGTCAGAGAAGGGCCAAAAAAGACAGGCCGAAAACAACTATTGAATTGTTGACCTTGGCTTAGCTAGCTCAGCCTCAAAGGTGGCTAGCAGCAGCTAGGGAGGCAACCGACAGTGAACAAACTCAAAAAGCTCAAGAAGACGTGTTTACAGGATATTACTATATTAGACAATACATCCAATGGCATAGTTTGACTATCTTCCTATGGGTAGACAATCTCAACGGCTGCTGCCTATTAGCCATTTAGATAGGCTCAAATCCGGCCTAACTATGCTTAACGGTCATGAGCTGGTGAGGAGAGTAGGGAAAAGCTTTTCTATTGAGAAGCATTAGGTTTAGAGTAGGGGACAGAAAGAAGCATTCATTTTCAATGGCGTCAGTCATGACTACGGGCAGACATGACTTGACCGCGTGAGAATGGAGACTACCCCCTTTGTACAATAGGACTGTTTATGAGCCATCCTCTCTCCGAGCGCGCCCTTGCTATGCCACCGGTCGAGCTACAGGAGCCGGAAACCGCAGCCCTCTTAGCCTGGGCGGTCGAAGTTGGTGAGTCTAGAGCGACTTATTTTGAGATTGGCCAGCAGTTAGCTCGGCGGTTAGGGGCTCACGTCTGCGCCGATGGTCTGACGGAACTTGGCTTTTGGGTGCCGAAGCTAGCAGGCCAGATTTTGCCGAATGAGCGCAATAATATCTATCTAGAGATATTTACTCCGCTCGAACCGGTAGACTTTTCTCAGCCACAGCAGACCGTGCCGTTTCGCTACGAATGCGTTGAGCCATCGCTACAGGGCGAATTTGTCTGGGCGGTGGTCAGCGGCATGCAGTCGGGATCGCGCGATCAGCTCGGCAGCCTCTACTGGCTGCGCTACCGCGACTTTAACGACGGTCAGCTGTATACGGTGCGCGATGTTGCGCCTTATTCTTTGCCCTATGGCGTGTTTGCGCCAGCGGAACTGTACGACTTTGACCGGCTACAGCAGACCAGGCGCGATCGCCACTATTTCACCCAATCCGCCCAAGCTGAACCTATTACTCCAGCTGCTACCGGCAATGAACCGGCTCTCCCTAGAACCGCCGCGCCCTGCAATATCTTGCAGCTGCATGTGCCCACGGCCTCAGCGACAGGTACGCTGGCTGGCCTGACTGAGGTTTACCGGCAGATTGCCCAAAAAGTGGAGCAGGGCGAGCCGCTAACGCCTGCCGAACAAAACTATGTCGGCTACGATGCGGTGCAGCTGCTGCCGACTGAGCCGACGATTGAATTTCGCTCAGAAGATGGCGATCGCGACTTTTTTAGCTTTGCGCCTGAGAGCTATCACGCCGTCTACGGCACCGACGGACCGGTCTGCACGCGCGAGCCGCTTCAGATCACGCTGCGCCCGCCAGATACGCTGAACTGGGGTTACGACGTACCGATTTTGGGATCTTCGGCGACCAATGCGGCGCTATTGGGCAGTCTGCGCCCGGATGAGGTGATTGACTTTATTGCTGAGCTACACAGCTTTCCGGGTAAGCCCATTCAGGTGATTTATGACTTAGTCTACGGTCACTCGGACAATCAGGCGCTCGATTTGCTCAGCCGCCAGTTTCTGGCGGGGCCAAATATGTATGGGCAAGACCTCAGCCATACGCTGCCAATGGTGCGGGCGACCTTGCTAGAGATGCAGCGGCGCAAGCTGAATACGGGGATCGACGGCATTCGCATCGACGGCGGGCAGGACTTTCGCTTTTTTAACCCCTTCTCCGGTCGGCTGGAGTATGACGACAACTATCTGATGGCCATGAGCGACGTGGTGCAGGAGATCAATGGGGATCAGCGGCTGATGTTCACCATCTTTGAAGACGGACGCCCCTGGCCCGCAGAAGGCTGGGAGATAACCTCTACCTATCATGAGCTGGTTGATTTGCGGCCCGACTCTTTTCAGTGGGGGCCGCTGATCTTTGCGCACAATACGCCAGCACTGAAGGGCTTTTGGGACTATAAATGGCCGCGTGTGCAGGAGGTGATGCAGAAGGGTGATCGCTGGATTACCGGCTGCGGCAACCACGATACGGTGCGACGAGGCACTCAGATTTCGACCGAGACCGACATCAATTGGAATCTGGGCGAGACGCTGCCAGAAGTGCTTGATAATGCCTACGACAACCCAGCCGTAACGCTGTGGGTCTACGGCTTTAGTCCGGGCCTGCCGATGGATTTTTTGAATGCGTTAATGCACAGCGGCTGGGGATTTTTTCGCAGCACTGACGACCGCTACGGCGTCAAGGTCGCCGCTGAGGAGTTTGGCTTTTTAGACTGGCAGGTGACGCCTGAGAGCTATGAGCAGCCTCATTTCTTTACGAGCCTAAAGCAGCTTGGCTTCGAGCGGCTGGCGATGCTGCGGCGCTTTACTCAGATGTTGACTACCGCGATGGAAAAGTTTGAGTATGACCTGGCGCTGGTCGCTCGCTTTTGCCGTCGGTGGAGCCTGGAGCCAGACGGCCTGGTGCAGGAGCCGGCGCTGGAGGGGTTTTGCCAGGGCTTAGAAGCTGCTCAGCTGAAAGCTTTTGCGCTGGCCTTTATGGAAGATTGCCATGAGTTTAGCCGGGTCTCGCACTTTGCGGAGAATGTTGATGGCGATCGCGCTGCTTTCAACCTGGCCATGCGCCGATACCGACAGGCCAATCCCTGGCTGATGGAAAATCTTTCGGGAACTGACCGGTTTAACCGCATTAGCGAATCGGGCCATACGCTGTTTTATGG
>JBBSNR010000039.1:0-13650 GCA_038260635.1 Phormidesmidales cyanobacterium | reverse complement strand
GCCGGGGTTGAGGGCGACGCCGCCGCGCGAGGAGAAAAAGTCGGGCAGGGTGGAATGGGTGAGCACGTCTACCGGTTTGGGATAGGCGGCGGTGTGGCAAAAGGTTTGAAGGACGAGGCCAGCGCTGAAGCCGAGGCAGGCTAACTCCTTCATTTCGTCGCGGGTCATAGGGCCGGTGGTGTCTTGCGAGCCGACTGTCATCATCAGGGGTTCGCAGGAGGTGCCGGGTCGAACGCCGGGGAGCCCACAGGCTTTGCCGACCATTTTTTGGGCGAGGGTGAAGCCTTTGCCGGTGTCTATAGGCGCGGAGGGACGCACGAAAATTTCTGAGGGGGAGAGACCCAGGGCAATTCGGGTTTTGTCGGTGAGGGTGCGGCCAATGATCAAAGGAATGCGGCCACCGGCCTGGACCTCATCCAGAATGGTTTCAGGGACGAGGTTGAAAGTGGAGATGACATCACCCGCTTCGTTGGTGATTTCGCCTTTGTAGGGGTGAATGGTGATTACATCACCCATGTTCATTTGGGTGACATCGCATTCTATCGGTAGCGCGCCGGAGTCTTCGCCAGTGTTGAAGAAGATAGGCGCGATCGCACTTCCCAAAATCACCCCACCCGTCCGCTTATTCGGCACAAAGGGAATATCAAAGCCAATATGCCAGATCACCGAGTTCATCGCGGACTTACGAGAAGAGCCAGTACCGACTACATCACCTACGTAAGCAACCGGATGTCCTTTTTCTTTTAGCTTAGCCAACGTCTCCAGCGGCTTATCCATCGTGGACTCTAGCATCACCTGAGCGTGCAGCGGAATATCCGGGCGAGTAGTGGCGTGAGGCGCAGGCGAAAGGTCGTCGGTATTGGTTTCGCCGGGCACTTTAAAGACTGTGACGGTGATGGTTTCAGGCACTTTGGGCTTGCTGGTGAACCATTCGGCAGCGGCCCACGCATCAACCACCTGCTTGGCAAAAGTATTCGTCTCGGACAAGTCCATCACGTCGTTAAAGGCGTCGTAGACGAGCAGCGTTTTCTTCAGGGCGTCTGCGGCGAGCTGGGCAATTTCTTCGCGGTCGTCTTTGAGCAAAGCGATCAGGGAAGCGACATTGTAGCCGCCCATCATGGTGCCGAGGAGTTCGACGGCCTTCTTGGGAGAAATTAAGGGGCTGGTGGTTTCGCCTTGAGCGATCGCCGTCAAAAACGAAGCTTTCACATAGGAGGCCGGATCGACGCCGGGGGGAATGCGATCGCACAGCAGCTGCATCAAAAACTCAGCCTCATCTGCCGGTGGATTTTTGAGCAAATCGCAAAGGGCAGCCGTTTGCTCGGCATCTAACGGCAGCGGCGGCACATTTAGAGCAGCGCGTTCCTGGACGTGTTTGCGATAAGACTCAAGCATCGTATGCCTCTCTATAAAACGGATAGTATTGCGAAGATATACAAAAATACAGTTTACCGAGATTTGCGCGAATGGTAGTGAGAATAGATACCAGGCGAGGCGCTGATGTGATGAAACGGTGAGTCGCCAGGCAGAAGTTACGGTGCGCTGTTGGTTCTAAGGGCGCTTTTGGGTTTTATGAGGCCACCCTAGAAGTAACGACCGATCTTGATACGTCTTGGGTGAAATACCGTCTTTTCGGGTACTGTTTGCACTTCAGAATGGATCTATGACTTTACCGACTCTGCAAAAAATGCGGATTTATCTCCATCTGGTGCCGGTTTTTGGCATCGTTTTATCATTTTGGACACTTTACGGAGAGGGCAGGTTTGAGCGTGAAGGTATAGATCGAGATCAAACGCGAGCGGCCAGTCGGCTATCGGTTGTGATCGGGTTGGGGTGTATTAGCGCGATCGCCCTACTCGGAGCCGGAGCCAGCACTCAAGCGTCCCAAATGGCCAGCCTGCGCTTTTTGCTAGCCAGTAGCTTTGTAGGCTCAGGCTACTTCTTGCTCAGCTTGGCGTTAATGTTTCGAGTCGCTAAGGGCCAGTCCATTCGGCTGCCGGGCATCAGCCAGCTCAGCCGCCGCCTCCCGTAAATTAAATCTGCTCACGCTGTCCTGTCACCGCTAACCGTTTTTTACACATGAGCTGCCATACTCTTTATGAAAAATGCTGCCAACATCTGGTAAAACAAAATGGGCTACTAGCCTCAATGGAGACCTATCTTTCGGCCTCAGCCGTTCTAGCGCCAGCACCCAACGTACCGACTTGATTGCTCTAGCGCTTACCTATACCGCCTGAGGTGACCTGTGTCGTTTATCAATCCCATGCCCAAAAAACAGCCTTTGCCTTATCCAATGCCTCCCAAAAAACGTTTGCCCAGATGGGTAGGCGTCAGCATACTACTAGCCGGGGTGACTGGCGTATCAATGGCGGCAGGGGCTTTTTTAGCGGTCTCTCTAGGGAGCACTCCCCTCTTACAGAGCGACCTCTCAGCTGAAGAAGCGGCGGTCTTCAGCCAAGATGACATTGCCAGTGGCAATAGCCTGCGCCTGCCTCGCCTGACCAGGCCAGTCAATGTCTTAGTGCTGGGCGTCAAGGTGATCAGCTCAGACGTCAATGACTACGAAGCGGTCGAAGCCAAAGGCTATGACGCCCTAGTCGATTCTTTTGAAGGCCTCTCAGATACCATGCTGCTGCTGCGGTTTGACCCAGCCAACAAGCGGGTATCGGTGCTGTCTATTCCCCGTGATACCCGCACCAGCGTCGATGGCGTCGTTACCAAAATCAATGAAGCCAACCGCGAAGGCGGGCCTGCCCTGAGCGCTCAGGCCGTAAGCGAACTAATGGGCGGAGTCGCTATTGACCGCTACATGCGGATCAATGTGCAGGGTGTCGAAACGCTCATTGATGCGCTGGGCGGCGTAGAGATGAATGTGCCCAAAGATATGAAATATCAGGACGACAGCCAGCACCTCTATATCAACTTAAAGGCCGGAGAGCAGCGGTTGGATGGCGATAAGGCCCTGCAATTTTTGCGCTATCGCTACGATGACCAGGGCGATATTGGCCGCATTCAGCGCCAGCAGATGATGATGCGGGCTCTAGTAGAGCAAGCGCTGAACCCCACCACTATTGGCCGTTTGCCTAAGATTCTGTCGGTGATTCAGTCGCATGTAGACACCAACCTTTCAGTAGAAGAACTGGTAGCTCTAGTCGGCTACAGCGCTCAAACCGATCGCTCAAATGTGCAAATGCTGATGCTGCCCGGCGACTTCAGCAGCTATGAAGACTATGAACTCAGCTACTGGCTGCCTAACTATTCCGAAATTGACACGCTAGCCGCGCAGTACTTTGGTCTTGCCAATGCCTATAGCGGGGCTGAGGAGATCGATCCTACGAGTCTGCGGGTTGCCATTCAAGACAGTACCTATGACGACGTGGCCGTCCAGTCTTTGAGCAATACCCTCTATGACGCGGGCTATTACAACGTGTTTGTAGATCGCAGCTGGCCCCAGCCGCTGAGCGAGACTCGAATTGTGGCTCAGAGCGGAGACTTGGCCAGTGCTGAGGCCATTCAGCAATTTTTGGGCGTTGGCGAAGTTAGGGTGGAAAGCACCGGCAGCCTGGAGTCAGATATCACCATTCAGCTGGGGCAAGACTGGCTAGATCAGCACGGCGAGGCGCTCTGAAGTGGAACCGCTTGAAGTCTGCCAGCCTAAAGTCTGCCAGCCTGAAGTCTGTCAGCTTAAAGTAACGCTGGCTGACAGTGAGCCAGAAGTGTGGCGACTCCTCGTAGTGCCCTGCCAAATGACGCTGAGTGAACTGCACGATACTATACAGCGGGCAATGGGCTGGCAAAACCAGCATGACTATGTGTTTCGCCTGAGTCTGGGCGCTGACCAGTTAGCCTGTGACCCTGGGCGGAGTCTGGCGAGTTTGCTCCAGCTCTCAGGGAACCAGCCAATCTATTACACCTACGATTTGCAGGATGGCTGGCTCCACCGTTTAGAAGCTGAAGATTTGGATGGCGAGTGGCAGACGGCGGGCGATGATTCTCTCTCAGAGACACCCCGTGAACGTCCAAGCGCTCCTCTGTGCCTCGCCGGGTCTGCGGCCTGTCCGCCTGAAGGCGCGGGTGGCGTTTGGGGCTACGACGAGCTGCTGGCGCGTCTAGATGATCCTGAGGATCCCGACTATTTGTGCCTGATCGAAGACTACAGTGATTTTGATCCCGAGGCTTTTGACCTGGCAGCGGTCAATGCCCGGTTGCAGCAGCTCTAGCACCGCAATCGGGCATCATTCAAAGGTTTTACTCCATATTGATGAAGCTTACAACTCGGCAAGCTTAAGCTTTTCTCAAAAAGATAAAAGAGTCCTGAAACAGTTCGGCGCGTTTGGAAAGCCTAGTCTATGCGGTAGGGGCATGGGCGGCAGGGACATCTATTGGGGCCGGAGATTCATGGGTCGCTTGACGGGTTGGATTCGTAGATTAATTGAAGGTGGAAATATGCCAGATCAGCACGCTCTGCGAAGCGAGCTAGGGGACTTCAGCAGCATTGTTTGTTTTAGAGCAGTCGTCACTGGCATTGAAGATGCCTTGGGACAAAAAGCTGCCGCGATCGCTCTGATGGCGGCAGGGCGTGGCCGAGGTAAGCAGCTAGCCAGAGAGCTGGGTCTCTCTGGCATAGCCAACGATCTCCCCGCCATTGCTTCAACTATGAACAGCGTTTTGGGCGTTCAAGGAACCCGGCTCTGCATCATCGATAAAATCGAATCTGCTGGCCAAGACAAACTGATTGTCTATTGCCGGGAAACGATTTGCTCTGCTGACGAGCCTACAGGTTCGGACCGGCAGCTGTCTTACACCTTGGGGGCTGTGCAAGGTGTGCTGGAAGAAGTGACCGGAAAGCGACTGCGGGGCAAGCAGACTGCCTCAGTATTGCGCGGCGGCACTCATGACGTGGTAGAGCTAACACCGCTGACGTAGAAGCGACTGCTCGTAATGTCTACCTAGTTTTCGATATTCAGTTTCCAGGACAGACTAAAAACTTAAAAGGAGAGTTCATTCTCATGGCCATAGACATTCAAAAAATACAGTCGCTTTTACAGAATTTGGTGACAGGTACCCCCGAGATTGAAGGGGCCAGCATGGTCACTATCGACGGGCTGCCGCTCGCTTCTACACTGCCCAGTCATATGGATGAAGAACGGGTGTCAGCAATGGCCGCCACTATGCTTTCTATCGGTGAGCGAATTGGCGAAGAGCTGCAAAAAGGAGATGTAAGTCGCATTTTTGTAGAGGGCGAGCAAGGCTACTGCATGTTGACTAGCTGCGGGCAGGACGCTGTATTGCTAGTGATGGCGACGGCGGCGGCGAAACAAGGGTTGCTTCAGCTCGCTATCAAACGGTCGGTAGCCGTACTTCAGGTGGAAATCGATTGAGATTCTACTTTTGAAGCTAGACGCTCCCCTGGGTGGTGTTGCTGAGCGTAATGAGAGTGCAGCAAGGTGTTAGCTTCGCTGCACTCTCATTGAAATGACTATCAGCTCAGACTATTGGCTCAAAAGAGATATGGCTCAGAAGACATATGGAAATCATGAGGTTGGT
This sequence comes from Phormidesmidales cyanobacterium, assembly GCA_038260635.1. Classification (GTDB taxonomy): domain Bacteria; phylum Cyanobacteriota; class Cyanobacteriia; order Phormidesmidales; family Phormidesmidaceae; genus Phormidesmis. Next base: position 8,103 of record JBBSNR010000039.1, on the reverse strand, counting down.
GGTGGCTGGCCCAGTCGGTGCTGGCAAGTCCACATTTATCCGAGCCGTTAGCGAGATTGACGTGGTGAATACTGATCGCAAAGCCAGCGATGAGACCGCTTTACTGAAAGAAAAAACGACCGTAGGATTTGATTTTGGGCGATTGCAGTTTGGGCCGGAGATGGCCCTGCACTTGTATGGAACGCCGGGTCAAGAGCGGTTTGATTTTATGTGGGAGGAGCTGATTAGCAAGGCACATGCCTATATTTTATTGGTACCTGCTAATAGACCGGCGGCTTTTCGTAAGGCCCACTTGATCTATCAATTTATGACAGAGCGAGTGGCGTTGCCGATGGTTGTTGGGGTCACTCATTTAGACTGTGAGACAGCCTGGAGTGTTGAGAATGTGGCGATCGCCATAGGCTTTACAGATCGCACACAGCGCCCGCCTTTGGTCTCTCTAAACGCCACCGAACCAGAGTCTGTGACCCAAGCCCTGCTAGTTTTACTTCAGCAGTATGCTTTAATGGGCGCTGAAATGGGCGCTGACTGGCCTTCTAGCTCAGCTCGATTTTAGACAGTGCAGCGGTAGAAACCTATGCTACTCCAAGGTCGAACTTCAGAGTTCTCTTTGCCCGAGCTATTCAAATTTTTGAACGACAGTCAACAGACTGGCCGATTGTCTTTAAAGGCTTTGTCGGGGAGAGCGTTAGAGGGCAGTCCTCACTATTTGTGGTTTGAGGAAGGCAGCTTAGTGGCGGCCTCTCAGCGACTAGATGGGATGGGGCTATTGCAGTTGCTACAGCGGCGATCGCTGCTGCAAGGCTCTACACTGCCTCTTTTGCTGCGTCAGTGCCCGCATAAAGTTGCGCTCGGGCGCTTTTTGCTAGAGCGCTCTGTGCTCACCGCCAAACAGCTGCAATCGCTGTTTGCTTCTCAAACTTTACAGAATACCTGCACACTGCTTCAGGCGTTAGATGTCAGGTTCGCGTTCTACCCGGACTATCCCTTTCCCTATTGGGAAATGACCGGGTTCAAAATCCGGGCGACTGACATCATCCTGCCCAGCCTGCGCATGATTAAGGTTTGGGACTCCCTCATAGAAAAGCTGCCGCGATTAGACTCTGGCTTAACGCCCGCCAAGGGCCAAGTGCCCAGGTACCGGCTCAATTCCAAAGAAAAAACGGTTCTTCGCCTAGCGGAAGCCAATCGCTCGCTAAATGAAATTGCAACGGCGATGAGACTGCCTGAGCGAGATGTCCAAAAGATTGGGTTTTGTCTGATTTATGTCGGGATTGCCAATGAGCTGCCATTAATTCACCTGGCTAAGGCAGATAAGCAAACGCAGCAGCCAGCGCCCGCTCAGGTGAGCCCAGCTTTTTTAGGCAAGCTCTCTCATTATTTGCAGCAAAAGAGCACTCACTCGCTCTAGACCTCATGCTTTGGGCCTCATGCTTTAGGCACAGTGGGCTTGTCTGGCGGCTGAAGTAACCCTACTATGGCCAGACCAGAGAGCGCCGCGATCGCCCCCCAAGCCACCATCAGCCCAATCACTTCACTGATATACAGATGACTTGCTGCCCGCAGGCCGCCGCCGATCAGCCAGCCCAGCGCGATCGCTCCCGCCCAGATGCCGCTATTCAGGGGCATCCAGCGCCACGCCTGCGCCACCTGATGCCTGATCGCCAGCCACTGACTCGCCCCTAAAGCCAGACCCGCATAGCCCCCGTAGAAAATGCCTGATACGCCTCTCATCCATAGGTTAGCGGTGCCAGGGGCAATCCACCCAACCGTGCCAATGTGAAATAGGGTCAGCGCTCCCCAGCCGAGTGCGCTGGCCACTATCCAGCGATGAGCGCCAGGCAAATAGGGCCGCAGCACCTGCCACTGCGCTAAGCCAATCAGTCCGCCCCCCAGCAGACTTTCGGCTAAGAAAACATCGCCCTCCTCACCAATTTTGATAAACAGCAGGCTGACCAAAAAAGCCAGCCAGGTAAAGACCGTCCATCTGAGCCACAGTATGAGCCCCTCCACTGAAACCACTGGCGAGACTATTGGCTTGAAGTTGGCAAAAAGGGTGAAAATTTGCATTGGCTGGGTGAATTATCAAAAGGCTGGCAGTAAACGCCGAAAATTTTGGCGGCGCTGTCTGGGTGATTCGGGCGTGAAATAGCTCCAAAGGGTTTCCCAGTAAAAAAAGGAGACGCCAGAAAAGTGGCGATCGCGGCTAATTTCCACCTGCGTCTGAATCTGCTCAAAGGCAATCGGATGTCGCCAAGTGCCAGTCAAAATGCCAATACTGACCGGAATGCGATCGCGCACCGCCTGCAACCGTTCTTTACCTAGCTCGCCTTCAAACTGAGCTAGCTGATCTCGGTAAACCTGAATCACCACTTCATCTAGCCAACCTTGCTTGACCCAACTGACCCAATCTTGCAGATAAAAGCGGTAGGCAAACTTGGCCGGATTGGGCGATAGAGATAGCGTACAGGTCGGACATTTAGCCTTGATCCGGGCGTGTAAAATATTCATAAACTGGCTCAGCTTATCTGCCCGCCAGCGAACCCAGTCTGTGTCAGCCGGGTTACCAGGCGGCAGCTGGCCGGCGTGTTCGGCCTGGTAGAGCGACACGGTATAAGCGTCGTAGCCAAACTCTACCGGCAGACTAAAATGGTCATCAAATTGAATGCCATCGACCTCATACTGACCGACCACCTCTTCTGCCAGGCCTAGCAGCAGTCCCTGTACGCCAGGATGCAGCGGATTGAGCCAGGCGAGCTGACTGGGGGCACCGCTTTTTAGCAGCCGGGAAATGCCGCTAGGTGCATCCTCAGTATTTTCATCTTCAATGTCTTCATTGAAAGTATCGGCTGCGAGCAGGCGGGAGCCATTTTGCCGACAGGTGAGCCAGTCAGGATGCTGCTGGCCGAGTTTGGAGTGCAGCGGCACCATAAAGCCGTATTCAAACCAGGGAATGACCCGCAAATGGTGCCGATGACCGACCCGCACCATCTCAGTGAGCGGATCTTCTATAAAATGGGTCAGACCCAGCAGCGGATCGATAGATTGCTCGGTGATTTGGTTAAGGACAGCGCTGCGGTAGAAGGTTTTGCCCCGGTTCCAAACGACCGGATACACCGTATTGAAATGCATGTCGGCCAGTTGATGCATAGCCCGAGGAATGCCCCAGGGGACAAAGAAAACACTGCTGGCGACGTTGGTAAGCCATACGCCGCGCATTTCGGCAGGGGCTAAGGTTTGACCGTCCGAAGTTTGGCCGCCTAGAGTTCTGCCGTCTATTAACTGATTCCAGCTGCTACTGAGGCAGATCAGCAAAATGAGCGCTGCCACAAATCCCACAGAGAAGCGGGAGAGGCTGCGCCAATGGGTAAGCGCTGACTTATCAGTTCGCATGCAGTCCGGGCAAAAGTGTATGTTAGCGGGCGCTGACCTATGGGCTGACCTAAATTATAGAGCGCATATTTACAGCAGTGAGTCCTGAAGCACGCTAGCCATGGCCATACCCGATAGATAGGCATAGTCAATATTTTGTCGGGCGACATCATTGCCCGATTCATTGGGCGGAATGCACCAGTCGCCGCCGCTGATCAGCGAATCTTTGAGGACTAGCATGGCCGCGCGATGAGGGACTTTGACCTGAGCGTAGCGCCAGCGATGCACTTGAAACCACTCGGGCTGCGCTATCCACTCACAAAGCTTACGAGCATTAGCCCGCAGCAGTACTGAAGCGGCGGGCTGTAAATCCTGCGCGTCTATGTACTGCTGCGCAAGGGGGGCTTTGCTGTGAATGACAATCACTGGCTCATCGGTAGAACCGCGCTTGCTGCTGTCAAGCCCTACCCAGTAAGTAGAGGTGCCCGCAAAATCTGAAACCATCCAACCGTTGGGGTCGAGCGTCCCCATATCGAGGGCCTGGTCACGCTTGTAGCCTGCAACGACAGTCAGGCAGGGCCAGTACTCTACGGCCTTGAGCTGATCTACCGCTGGCAAAGCCGGTATCAGGTCAACCATCTCAATTTCCCCATCAGTTAAGCGAGCGCTGAGCAAACTTGCGGCTTGCGGGGCTGGAATGGCGATCGCGCAGCATTTGGCCATCACAGTCTGACCCCCCTCACAGCTAATTTCCCAGTAGCCTTTGTGATCGTTGAGGGCGATGGCGCGATGGCTGGTCAGGGTTTGGTCAGCGCTCAGGTCGCGGGCCAGGTATTTGCCAACCGCGCTCATGCCCTCAGGCGCTATATAAATCGGGCCTGGGGAGATTGGCATAAGCACCTCTCGCTGACGAATTTCGTAAGCGCTCACTGGCCACTGCCTGAGAACGCCAGCGCTCAACAGCTCAGCGCTCAGCGATTGGAGCCCATCGGTGGCGGGCTGCCAGTAGCGCAAACCGTGATCTACCCGCAACTGGCCGATTCGCCGCGTGGCCATGCGCCCGCCCAGCCCTCTCGACTTGTCTAAAACGCAGACTCGGTGGCCGGCTGCTGCTATCTGCCCAGCGCAGGTCAGCCCCGTTAAACCTGCGCCGATAATGGCTACATCCCACATAATCCACCTGGCTACTCTTATACTTAAGTCTATAGATATAAGAGCTGGTTAGAGACGCAGCAGGTAAAGCGAGTGGATGAATTAAGAAGTGGGTTGGAGCTAGCCACCGATGATGAGCTGCAAATTATGACTCAGCTCCTCTTTCAGCCCAAGTTTAACCCCTTAGACTACTGGTACACACCTCAACCAGCAGACGTTAATAAGTATGAGCGCTGGCAGCAAATTGCCCTATTAGAAGAGCGTTTCCGCTATTTGGCCGCCGATGGGCTCACTGTCTTAAAAAAGCGCACACACCAGGTCAGCTATCGCCAAGCCCTGCTCCAGGTGTGTCGCTATCTGAAAATATGCCAGTACGAAGGGCTTTCTACGGCTGAACTAGAAGCCGAAGTATTTTTGGTTTTGCTCGAAAAAACCTGGCAGCAGCTGCCAAAAAAGGAGCAGCAGCTCGTAGAGGGCCGTCTGCGCAGTGCCATTATCAGCACCCCAGAATTTGAGCAGCTCCCGAATGCGCTACGAGAGAGACCGCTGGCTTTGTTGGCCAAAGGGGGCAGTGCTTTGGCGTTAAACGCGGTGATTCGGCCCTGGTTGCTGCGGCAGATTGCCCAAGAGTTTGCGCTACACATGGCCCGCTATCAGGTTGCTAAGCAAGCTTTGGTCAAGGGCGGGCTGAGCGTGGCAGCTCAGGTTCAGTCTCGCGCTACGGCTCAGGTGGCGACTCGGGGCATGGCGATGACGACTGCTCGCTACGGGGCGATGCGATCGCTGCTCTCTTGCCTGGGCCCGGCGCTGTGGACGTGGTTTTTAGCAGATTTGGGCTGGCGGGCAGTCGCCACCAACTATAGCCGGGTGATTCCGGTGGTGTTTGCGATCGCTCAAATTCGCCTGACGCGCACCGAAGCTACGTGGGCACAGGCTTAGGGGAGTGATACATGACAGATACAACCTCCTCCGGGCCCACTCAGCCGGGTGCCACTAATCAGCGACAGGCTGCATCACCGCCCAGCTACTACGAATTGCTAGGGCTGCGGCCAGGCGTTTCGGCGCAGGAGATTCGGCGGGCCTATCGGGATTTGAGCAAGCTGTATCACCCTGATACCACTGAGTTGGAGAAGGCGATCGCCACCCTCAAGTTTCAGGCGCTCAACGAAGCCTACGCCACGCTCAGCAGCCCCGAGAAACGCCTGACCTACGACTACAAAATCGGCTACTCGCGCCTTTCGGTCATTCAGCCTTTGAGCGATCGCAAAGCGCCCAAACCTGGCAAGCTATCTTCCAGCGCTTATTTAGATCCCACCGACCGACCGCTATCTGCCGGAGAACTATTCGCACTATTTATCTTAGGCGTCACCTTCGTCGGCTGTCTCATTTTGGTCGTCACTATCAGCCTCACAAGAGGCGACATTGCTTTGACTACCCCCCAATCATTACCAATAGTCCAGCCCCAGCCCCTAATCGATCAGCCTTTGGCTCCAACTCAGACAACCGAAATCCAACCGCCAATCGCCCCCAGCAGTAAACCGTATTACCCCCAGCTAGATCCCGATCAAAGCGCAGATGTATCAGCCCCCGCCAGCGCTCAAGCATCGCTATCCGACCCCGCTGAGCCAACACTACCCAGATAAGCTGCTGTCTTGACGCCCCTTTCCCTCTCTCCTACCACCAATGCCCCCCGCCAACACCCCCCTCTACAACCATCCGCTCTCCGACATTGAAGCCTGGCTGTCAGCGCAAGGCTGTCAGCGCGACCATAAGAACATCAGCCAGTGGGCGCTCTCCTATGACGACTGGTCGGCAAAACTATGGCTCGACGTAGATTCTATTGTGGTGCGCTATGTCAGTGCCAGCGGCCAAGCGGTGCAGCGCAGCTTTAAATATTCTCTCAGTCGCAGCGATCTAGAAAAGGTGATATTTTCAGGGCCATAGGCTGCGGTGTCTAAATGCGATATCGTGGCTACTCTCCTGGCTGACAGCTGCCATCGGCGCAGGCTGGGTAGGTCGGCCAGTAGGTTTCGCTGCGTTGGCCAAACAGATCGTAGCGGTTATCGCGAATGAACGTATATGCCTTGTCTCCTGAGGGTTTGAGCCCTGGCATTGCTCGGTATGCCTGCACAAACGCCCCGCCCATCGGCAGCAAGCGGCCAATTTCTTCAGCGGCGTCGCTTCCTTGCCAGCGCCCTTGTGAACTGTTCCCTGAGGCATCTAGGTCAATCAGCAGCATCCCTAGTTCGCATTCTTCAGCGGTGACGCCTAGCTGTCTCAAGGTAGATTCGTCTTGCATAGGCACGTAGCTAAACCGCTGACCGCTGTCTAGCTTTTCTAAAAACTGCACCAGCGTGACGCAGAGATTGCAGTTGCCATCGTAAATTACAGCGTACATAAAATGTGATCTTAGATACTTAACAGATGTCGTCTGCCATACATTCAAATATGACAGGCAGGTCTCGCGAGTCGCAAAATTCCTTAACCTGGCCTTTACTTAACAGCGGTAGGTTTCAGGCAGAATGCTACTGAGCACTATAGCTCGTTCGGCATTTTCAACTGGTATTAAGGAGTCATAGGTTTCATGCAATTTAAGTCCCGCCCAGCTCGTCTGGCTTACTCTGCCTCTATTCTAGCGCTGGTGGCTAGTCTCTCAGCCTGCGGTGGCGGCGACAGCACCACAGCCGAGGGCGATTCTGCTGACACAGCCGGAGGCGAAGAAATTACTGGTGCTGTGCAAATTGACGGCTCTAGTACTGTATTCCCTATCTCTGAAGCAGTCGCTGAAGAGTTTCAAGCGGCTTATCCTGGCACTCAGGTAACAGTCGGCGTCTCTGGCTCCGGTGGTGGCTTTGAAAAGTTTTGCGCTGGCCAGACCGACATTTCTAATGCTTCCCGCGCCATTAAAGATGAAGAGGCTGCGACTTGTGAGGAGGCTGGTATCGAGTTCATTGAAGTACCTATCGCTTACGACGGCATCACGCTGGTCACCAATTCTGAAAATGACTTTGCCACCTGCTTGACAGTCGAGCAGCTTGGCACAATTTGGTCGCCTGATTCTGAGGGTTCTGTCTCTAACTGGAACCAGGTAGACCCTTCATTCCCCGATCAGGAACTGTCGCTGTATGGCCCTGGAACCGACTCGGGTACGTTTGACTATTTCACTGAAGAAGTCAACGGCGAAGAGGGTGCGAGCCGAGGTGACTACACCGCCAGTGAAGATGACAACGTGATTGTGACTGGTGTGGAATCGTCTAGCGGTTCTCTAGGCTACTTTGGCTACGCTTACTACGAAGAAAACCAAGATCAGCTCAAAGCGCTAGAAGTGGAAAACGAAGAGGGTACTTGCACAGCCCCTTCTTCCGACACGATTGCAGATGGCTCTTACAATCCGCTCTCTCGCCCTCTATTTATCTACGTTAAGCAAGAAGCTTACGAGTCTAAGCCCCAGGTAAAGGCGTTTGTTGACTTTCAACTGGCACAGGAAAACAACGAGCTAGTGAAAGAAGTCGGCTACATTGCGCTGCCTGAAGCAGATATGGATGAGTCTAGATCGAAGGTTGAAGAAGGCGTAACTGG
>JBBSNR010000038.1:0-13672 GCA_038260635.1 Phormidesmidales cyanobacterium | reverse complement strand
TTAGAACATCCCGCAGGCTTTCACTAGAGACTACCTACCCATTAGCAGGGCAGTCGCCGCTGCGAAAGGGATCTGCGTAAAAATACTGATTAAGCCGAAAAAATGACACGGCTGATTTAGGCCGCAGACCACCTACTTAAAAAGGCCTCTGCCGATATGGCAGAGGCCTCAAACATAAACAAACAAAAAGAGAAATTTGCGCTAAACAGGGCGGCGAAGGACACCCATAATCAGCGAAACTACAAAGATCACGAGGAAGATGTAAAACAGAATTTTAGCAATACTTGCCGCACCAGCAGCAATACCGCCAAAACCAAAAACAGCAGCTATCAACGCAACAACTAAGAAGATTAAAGACCAGCGCAGCATAAGGGGGCTCCTAACTTGACACAGCGGCAAAACAACTCCAGCTACGCTATTGAACAGTATTCTGTAAAATAAAATACTCTGCCCTAAGATACAGCCACCATTTCATCCGACTATATCTGACGATAGAGATGTTTCTGATTACCATTGGGAGGACGGAAGCACCGTTGGCTAACGACATCTAGTCGTGGGAGGATTTAGAATATCTAATCTAATGCTCGTGAGAGTATTTAAGCGTGAACTATGTCACCTCATCAAGACAATTCTCTCAGAAAGCTGCGAAGCTGTGGTCGCTATCTTCTATTTACTGGTCTGGGCAGTGCTCTGCTACTGTCGTCGTTTTCGTGGAGTGCCGAAACCTCTTTTGTCTGGGCCGCTAGTCTAGGCGTTTTGTTAGAGCTGCTGATTGAGAATGCTGCAAAATCGCGGCGTCCGCAGCATCCAAAAGATGCCGATTTTGGCGGCGAGACAAACGCCTCAGCCCAGTTCAAACGTGGTCACGCCAAAGATCCGATCTAGCGGTAGCTCGGGCGCGCTTTGAGTGTACATTCTAGCGGTCTCAAAAACGCTGCTCAAACGATATTTTTGGGCTAAAGCAACCGCCTGTGAGTTGGGTTCGGGCACGTCTAAGTAAACAGCGCTGCTAGGCTCCACCTGGGCAGTCAGGGCTAAAAAAATATCCTCCGCCAAGCGAGGTGTATCGGCAAAGAGAGGGCCAATTTTGTGTCCTTCCCGGCAGGTTCGCAGCACGCCGTAGCCGGCTAATTTTTGGTCGTAAATGATTCCGATGGCTTGGCTGTGAGGCTGAGAGAGCCAACCTTTGAGAAAGTCGGATCGATCCGCTAAGAAAAGTGCTTTGTCGTACTCAGCGATCGCGTCTAAAGAGAGTGATGCTAGCGGTACAAGCGGAGCGCTGACAGATGGGTGAGCAAAGCCGCCTACCCCTGCATAGCGAATGTTGCGATGGGCTAGCTTAAAGCCAGACCGGGTATAGTTGGCCTGCTGAGCGACTACGCCATCTAGCCCGATATTGCGCCCTTGAAGGTGGTCAAGCCCTGCCTGCCAAATTTGCAGACCGTATCCCTGTCCGCGAAACGCTGGCTTGACAATATACAGGCCCAAAAATCCGAATGCTGAGCCGTACCTGACCGCTGCGATCGCCGCAATCGGTTCATCTGCCAGCCAGCCCATCAAAAAACCGTTGGGGTCAGCCACATAAAAGCAATCCGCGTCGTAACGCCCAGGGTTCCATCCTTCTGCCGCCGCCCAATCAATCGCTAGATCCAGATCCGGGCGAGACATCGGCTTAATGGTGTAGCAGGGCAAAGCCATAGGACAGCGCAATCATAGGGTGCAATAATTCTAGTCAGCCTTTCACAAACTGTACTAGAAATTAGGTAACTGCTTTTATGGCTTCCAGCTATCCCCGTGATTTGATTGGCTATGGCCAAACCCCGCCTCATCCCCACTGGCCAAACGAAGCTCGGCTGGCGCTTCAGTTTGTCATCAACTACGAAGAAGGGGGCGAAAATTGCATTCTGCACGGCGACGCAGCTTCAGAAGCCTTTCTATCTGAAACCATCGGTGCCGAGCCGCTGCTGGGCGTTCGCAATATCAATATGGAGTCGATGTACGAGTACGGCAGCCGGGCAGGGTTTTGGCGACTGCATCGCCTGTTTACCCAGCGAAATTTGCCGCTCACTGTCTATGCGGTAGCGATGGCTTTGGAGCGCAATCCGGACGCAGCAGCAGCGATGGTAGCAGCAGAGTGGGAAGTGGCCAGTCACGGCTACCGGTGGATTGACTACCAGTATGCAGGGGAAGAAATGGAGCGATCGCACATTCAAAAAGCCATTGAAATTCATACCCAGGTCACCGGCACCCCTCCATTAGGCTTTTACCAGGGTCGCTTAAGCCCCAACACCCGCCGATTGATTGTCGAAACGGGCGGCTTCCTCTACGACGCCGACAGCTACGCCGACGACCTCCCCTACTGGAACTACGACTACGGCAACCCCCATCTTGTCATCCCCTACACCCTAGACAACAACGACATGCGCTTTGCCACCTACCAGGGCTTCAACTCGGGCGACCAGTTTTTCTCCTACTTAAAAGACGCCTTCGATGTTTTCTACGCCGAGGGCGAAACTGCACCCAAAATGATGAGCGTCGGCCTCCACTGTCGGCTATCTGGCAGGCCAGGACGCACCGCCGCGCTAGCCAAATTTTTAGACTATGTTCAGAGCCACGACAGCGTTTGGATTTGCCGACGAGCTGACATCGCCCGCCATTGGCATACCCACCACCCAGCGAAGTCTTAAGAAAAAAGTGCTTAAAAGCATAGCCATGTAAGAATTTTGTAAAGTCTTTGGAGCGCGTTGGCAAATCGGGTTGTGCGGGGCTAAGTTACATAGAGTTTAATCAACTTTATTTCCGCTTCCATAAACCATCTCCCAACCCGTAGTTTCTGCTTGTCTCCGGGAGAACGACAGCATGTCTTACGCAAAGCTACCTAGCAGTAGGAAGCGGTTTTACTTTTTGATTCTAGCTGTCGTTGCTGTTGGTATTGTCTTCCGCTTGTCTAACCTCGACGGAAGAATCTACTCATCTGACGAAGTTTTCACGGGCCTTTTCGCAACCGGCCATGACCCAGTAGAAGCTGGTAAAAGTATCTTCACAGGGCAGCTGATAACCGCGCAGCAGGTTCAGCAATTTCAGGCTTATGACCCCACGAGAAGCCTATCTGTAACCATTGCCAAATTAGCCACCTACGATCCTCAGCATCCACCACTTTACTATTTCATATCGAGGCTGCTACTGAGCTGGTTCCACAATACGGTCATTGTGACTCGCTTGGTGGCTGCGCTAGCTGGTATCGCGCTGATCCCGGCAGTGTACTTGCTAGCTTTTGAGCTGTTTCAGAGCTACCGGGTGTCGGCGATTAGCGCGGCTCTTGTTGCCGTCTCACCTTTTCATGAGATCTATGCTCAGGAAGCGAGGGAATACAGCTTATGGGCGTTCTTCATTGTAGTCTCTACGCTGAGCTTGTTGAAGGCAGTTAAGCAACAAAGCCTGACTGCCTGGATGCTCTATAGTCTCACCCTGATTGCAGGACTGTACACATTTTTATTCACAATCTTGGCAGCGGCTGGTCACGGTCTCTATGTTCTTTACTCCAGCGGGCTAAAGGACTTACGCCTGATTCGAAATTACTGCCTTTCTACCTTTATTTCACTGCTTGCTTTTTGCCCTTGGCTGATGAATATAGGGGTAGGTAAAAGTAGCAACATCGCTGCCGCTGATTGGACCAGTACACCGATGTCTCTCTCAGGGCTGTTAAAAAGCTGGGTAGGACATATCAAAAGTTTGTTTTTCGATCTAGATTTAGACTCCAATGCCTATCTAGGCATTAGCATTCCAATTGCGCTCTTATTAGTTGCTTTAGCAGGCTATGCAGTCTTTTGGGGATTTAGGCATATGCCCAAGCAGTCGCTGGTTTGCCTGGTCACGCTGGGCGGAGTAACGCTGCTGCTGCTATTTGGAGCCGATCTTTTCTTAGGAGGCCGGCGTTCGACTGTGAGCCGCTATCTAATGCCAGCTTACTTGAGTTTGCAGCTCATGCTCGCCTATTGCCTGGGACAAAACCTGATCTTAAGAAAAGGGCTTGCTAGAAGAGTTTGGCAGGTCACTTTTGTGATTGTTTTATTGATGGGGCTGGTATCAAGTGCGGTGTTTGTACAGGCAGAAACCTGGTCTAATAAACGACCTAGCCATCTATACCCTGAAGTGGCCAAAGTTATCAACTCAGCCTCTAATTCGTTAGTGATAAACAGTTCTAAGAATGCCCGACCCGGAAAGATAGTCTCTCTGTGTACTTTGCTTCAGCCTGAGCAGGCAGTTTTAGCGTTTAATGAGTCAGAGGCAATACAGTCACCAGATAGCTTTAGCCAGCTCTCTAGCTTTGATCAAGTCTTTACTTTTGAGCTGAGTAAGAGCTACGAAAAAGCGATCGCATCGCAAGGCTACGTATCTGTCTTGATCAATAAAGAAGCCGACCTGTGGAAGCTAGAAAAACGTAGTGCGTAGCAGTCATTCGCCAGCTTGTACCTTTCACCTTTTAATGCGGCTTGGGAAGTGGCTGAAGAGATCTCTAAGTCTACCGTTTGATAAAGCGCTGAAACCCTTAGTCATTTGTCTGTCAACCGTAGATGACCGTAGATGACCGTAGATGACAACCAATCTTCATCGACAATTTAGGTTCCTCTTAAAAGTTTGCCAACATGTTTCTACCGCGCCAGCCCTTCTCGCTTCGCTGCTTTAGTCTCATTTACTCTACCGGGTCTGGCAAAAGATTTAAGTAAAGAGTACCTAAAGCGTAGCCCTGTAAGAGTTTCGTAAAGACTGGGAAGCTTGCTAGCAGATTGAGTCAGATAGAGCTAAGCTGCCTAGAGCTTAACTGAGTTTTTCCTATAGTTTTTCCGTAAATTAGCTGTTGAACCTGCGTCTTTTGTCCGTTTCTGGGAGAACGACAATATGTCTTATGCAAAGCTACCTGCTGCTAGGAAGCGTTTTTATTTTCTAATTTTAGCTGTTGTTGTTATCGGCATTGTTTTCCGCTTGTCTAACCTCGACGGAAAAGTTTACTGGTCTGACGAAATCTACACGGGCCTTTTTGTAACCGGCCATGATCCTGTAGAAGCCGGCAAAAATATCTTCACAGGTCAGCTAATAACCGCGCAGCAGGTTCAGCAGTTTCAGGTTTACAACCCCACCAGAGGCCCGTTTACGACCGTTGCCAACTTAGCTGCTCACGATCAGCAGCATCCGCCGCTCTACTACTTCATCTCAAGGCTGCTACTAGGCTGGTTTCACAACACAGTCATTGTGACTCGCCTGGTAGCTGCAATAGCCGGTATTGCACTGATTCCAGCGGTGTTTTTCTTGGCGTTTGAGCTATTTCAGAGCTATCAGGTATCGGCGATTAGCGCGGCTCTGATTGCCGTCTCACCCTTTCACCAGATCTATGCTCAAGATGCCCGAGAGTATAGCTTGTGGGCATTCTTAATTGTGATCTCCACGCTGAGCTTGCTGAAGGCGGTCAAGCAACAAAGTCTTACTGCCTGGATACTCTACAGTCTCACCCTGATTGCCGGGCTATACACATTTTTATTTACACTTTTAGTAGCAGCCGGTCACGGTCTTTATATTCTCTATCTCACCGCTCTTCAGTTGAGAAAACGCAGAGACTTCAGCTTAGCTTGGAGCTATGGCCTTTCTACTTTAGTGTCACTGCTGGCTTTCTACCCCTGGCTGGCCACCATAGGCATAGGCAAAAATAGCAATATTCGTGCCACCAGCTGGACTAGCATACCTATGTCCCCTCCAGCGCTGCTGAGAAGCTGGGTAGGGCATATCAAAAGTTTGTTTTTCGATCTAGATCTAGATTTGGAGTCAAAGGCTTATTTTATCTGCAACATTCCCGTTGCGCTCTTATTAGTTGGCTTAACGGCCTATGCAGTCTTTTGGGGCTTGAAGCATATGCCCAGGCAGTCGCTGATTTGCCTGGCTACGCTAGGCGGAGTAACGGTGCTCCTGCTGTTTGGCGCTGATCTCTTCCTGGGGGGGCGACGTTCGACTGTCAGCCGCTATCTGATGCCAGCTTACTTGAGTTTGCAGCTTTTGCTCGCCTACTGCTTAGGGCAAAACCTGATTTTGAGAAAAGGGCTGGCTAAAAGATTTTGGCAAAGTACCTTTACGGTCGTTTTACTGATGGGGCTAGCATCAAGTGCCGTATTCGTACGGGCAGAAACTTGGTCTTTTCAACGACCCAGCCATTTAAACTATAAAGTGGCCCAAATTATCAATTCGACGCCCAATTCTTTGATAATCAGCAGCTCCAAACATGCTCGGCCAGGAAAGTTAGACTCTCTATGCACTTTGCTTTCCCCCGATCAGGCAATCTTAGCCTTTGACGAGTCAGAAGCAGCACAGTCACTTGACAGCTTTAGCCAGATCTCTAAATTTAGCCAGATCTTTACCTTTAACCTTGGCGAAGGCTACGAAGAAGCGATCGCCGCGCAAGGCTACGTTTCTGTCCCCATTAACAAAGAGGCTGGCCTATGGAAGCTAGAAAAATCTGATGTATCGCAACCGACTACCTGAGAAGTTAGCGCCGCATGATGGGGTACACCGCTTCATGCGGTGCAAGGGCCTGGCAGTACGTCAATAGTTCGCCAAAAGACGGAAGCTGACCTACCCACTGGTAGCCATCATTTGGTGAACCAGTCCTTTGACCATGCGATCGCGCTCCATCGGCAGAATCTCACTGCCCTGCAACACGTTTTGAGTGAGTAAGTAGTGCACAATTGCGCCTACGAAAATTCGCGCAGCCACCATCGGGTCGGGGTAATTGAGCCTCGGCTGAGCTGCTAAATAGGCAGAAAGCATCTCCAACATCGGTTTTTCGACTTCGCGTACAAAGGTTTTCGCAAGGTTGGGAAACCGCTCAGATTCGCCGATGATCAGCCTCAGCAGAGTCATGAGTGACTGGTTTTCAGAAAATTCTTCGAGAACGGTTGTGGCTAGCCGCGAGAGCATGGTCTCAGGCGGCGCTTGCAGGTAGGCGGCGGTTGGCAAGCTCGCCAGCATCTGATGATTGTCTTTTGTCTTCTGTTGAATCAGGGCGATGAATAAGCCCTCTTTGTTTTTGAAGTGGGTGTATAGCGTGGGTTTGGAGACGCCTGCTACCTTGGCAATGCGATCCATGCTGGCGGCGGCATAGCCTTGCGTTGTGAATACTTCCAAAGCGCCTGCTAGGATCGCTTTTCCTTTTTCGGATTGGGCTGGGCTGGACTGGGCTGGGTCGGATTGAGCTGTCTGGGCTGGACGAGTCACTTAGGGGAATTCCGTAGGTCTGTGGCTAGGCGGAGGGGTGCGTTCTCTACCTGTATTCTCACATTGTAGCGAATGGGGGTTGACTTTACTAAACGGTTTAGTAGTATAGAGGTGTTATTAGTTTCATCGCCTTGAAGAAAAAGGCATGAAAACTGACATCGTGATTGCTGAAGCGAGGCCAACTGCACTCTCGCTATCGGTAGCGCCCTAAGCAAGAAAGGTCTGGGAAAAGTCTATGCAATCATCAAGTGGGCTGGGTCGTTGGATAATATCGACAAAGCTACCTCAACGCTGGGTCGCGATCACCGCCGCCACCCTTCTCGGACTCTCCGGCCTGGCAGTCTGGCAGGTTTGGCAATTTAGAGCAGCTCAGGAATCTGCTCAAACAGATATTGAGCTGCCCAAGATTCGAACGGTCACTGCCTTAGGCCGGTTGGAGCCGCAGGGAGAAACGATTGATCTGATTGCGCCGACTGCTACGCAGGAGAGCCGGGTGGAGCAGCTGCTGGTGGAAGAGGGCGATCGCGTTCAAGTCGGTCAAGTCATTGCGGTGTTGGATAATCGCGATCGCCTCCAAGCTGCCCTGCAACAAGCAAAAGAACAGGTGCAAATTGCCCGCGCTCAGCTTGCCCAGGTCAAAGCCGGGGCCAAATTAGGTGAGCTTCAGGCGCAGCGGGCAGAAATCTCCCAGTTGGAGGCAGCTCAGGCAGGAGATATCAGCGCTCAACAGGCTGCCATTGCTCGGCTAGCGGCAGCAGTGGAAAACGCTGAAGTCGAATATCAGCGCTACGAATCGCTGTATCAGCGAGGCGCTGTTTCTGCTTCTGAGCGGGATGCCAAGCAGCTCACTTACACCACTGCTCAGCGACAGTCGCAAGAAGCCGAGGCGTCACTAACCCGCACCCAAACCACCCGCCAGCAGCAGATTGAGCAGGCACGGGCTACGCTCGACAGCCTTGGGGAGGTGCGCCCGGTGGACGTGGCTGAGGCTGAGGCGCAGGTGCAGTCGGCGCTGGCCTCTGTGGCTGAAGCGCAAACAAATTTGGATCAGGCGGAAGTGCGATCGCCCCGCGCCGGTCAAATCATCAAAATTCACACGCGCCCCGGCGAAAAAGTCTCTGATCAGGGCATTGCCACTTTGGGGGAGACTCAGCAAATGACGGTGGTGGCTGAAGTGTATCAAGAAGACATCGGCAAAATCAAGCTGGGGCAAACGGCTGAGATCACGACTCCGGTGATTGCGGGCACGCTTGCGGGCACCGTCGAACGAATTGGCCTACAGGTAGAACAACAGCAGGTGGTTAACGAAGATCCGGCAGCCAATATTGACGCCAAAGTGGTCGAAGTTCACATTCAGCTTGATTCGGCCTCTAGCAAGCAGGTGACCGGACTGACGAATTTGCAGGTCACCGCCATGATTAAAACCGACTAAGGAGACTTTGCTATGCTGGGCTTTATCAACAACTTTGCTAAAGGGCTGAAGACGCTAAAAGACAGAACGCCTCTCGGATTACTTCAGCTTAAACACGACAGAATGCGCCTATTGACTGCGATCGCTGGCATTACCTTTGCCGATATTTTAATCTTCATGCAGCTTGGATTTTCCGATGCGCTCTACAAAAGTAACACCCAATATCCGCGCGTTCTCCAAGCCGATCTGGTCCTTCTCAGCACCCAAGCTAAGAGCTTTGGGCAACTGCGAACGTTTTCTAGAAGGCGACTCTATCAGGCTCAAGATGTGCCGGGCGTGTCTTCAACAGATGCTTTGTACATCAACTCGGTTCAGTGGCGAAATCCAGACACCCTTAAGAAAACATCCATGCTAATTATCGGTCAGAGCCCTGACTGGCCTGCTTTTAACATACCTGCCGTCAATCAGCAGCTAGAGACCATCCGGCTTCCTAACACTGTTTTATTTGACAAAATATCACGCGGTGACTATCGGGCTATGGTTGCCCAAATAGAGACAGGGAAGCCGGCAACTACAGAAATCGGCCTGCAAACGGTAACCGTGTCCGGACTGTTTGAAGTTGGCGCATCTTTTGCGGATGACGGCGCGCTAATCACCAGCGATCAAAACTTTTTGCGGCTGTTTCCTAAACAGGCGGCTGGCAGTGTCAGCCTGGGAATTGTTCGACTGGAGCCAGGGGCAGACCTGGAAACGGTTAAGACTGGCCTCGCTACGAGACTTCCCGAAGATGTGCAGGTGCTGACCAACGAAGAGTATGTCGAGTTTGAACTCGATGAGATTAAATCTGACTCGCCGATTGGCTTTGTTTTTGGTCTGGGTACAGCGATGGGATTTATTGTGGGCGTGGTGATTGTCTACCAGGTGCTTTCAACCGATGTCAATGCTCACCTGGCAGAATACGCCACCTTTAGAGCGATGGGCTATCGCAACAGTTACCTGCTAGGCATTGTGTTTGAAGAAGCGATTATTTTGTCAGCGCTGGGCTTTGTCCCCGGCTTGCTGGTGGCACTGGGGGTTTATCAGCTGGCGGCGGCGGCGACGGCACTGCCACTCGCTATGCCAGTGAGTCGGGCGGTGCTGGTACTCGTCATGACGTTTGCCATGTGCGGCGGGTCCGGTGCTATTGCTACCCGTCGCCTCCAGGCCGCCGACCCTGCTGATATCTTTTAACCACCTGAAAGCAATGGCTCAGAAGTCTTCTATTACCGTTCATCAGCTCAACCACTACTTTGGCTCGGGGCAACTGCGAAAACAGGCGCTGTTCGACATTAATCTAGAAATTGTCGAGGGCGAAATCGTGATTATGACCGGGCCTTCTGGCTCGGGAAAAACAACGTTGCTGACGCTGATCGGTGGCTTGCGCTCTGCTCAGTCGGGCCGCTTAAACATCGTTGGGCATGAGCTTTGCAATGCTACCGAAAACCAGCTCGTAAAGGCGAGGAGAAATAACGGCTATATCTTTCAAGCGCACAATTTGCATGGCAGCCTGACGGCGCTTGAGAATGTGCAAATGGGCCTCGAAGTGCAGGGCACCTTGTCTAAACAGATGCGTCATCGTCGGGCCGCTGACATGCTTACCAGGGTAGGCTTGGCGGAGCGAATGAATTACTACCCGGCAGACCTGTCGGGCGGTCAAAAGCAGCGAGTGGCGATCGCCCGCGCCCTTGTCGCCCAGCCCAAAATCGTCCTTGCCGATGAACCGACTGCCGCCCTCGACAAGAAATCGGGCCGGGACGTTGTCGATATGATGCACGACCTTGCAAAACAGCAGGGCTGTACGATTTTGCTAGTAACTCACGACAACCGCATTCTAGATGTCGCCGACCGCATTCTCTATATGGAAGACGGACGCTTGTCCAAGCCGCCTGAGGCCGCGCTTTCTCAGTAACTGCTAAGCTAAAAAGCAGCCGCTTGAGTGATCGCAATCTAAGGCTGAACGGTTGGCAGTCCGACTGGCAGTGCCTAGCACTGACCCCTCGTCGGTATAGCGATCGCTCACTGGTTTTTTTGTCGCCTTCTATCAAGCATTTTCTATGCCCCAGGTGTCGCTTAAGCAAATGGCGGAGACGATGGCAGTCGCGCCCACTCTAGTGAGCTTCCCTACGGACACCGTACCAGCCCTGGCTGCGCGCCCCGAACAGGCCGAGCTGATTTATGCAGCCAAGCGCCGCCCGCCTGAAAAACCTTTGATTCTCATGGGGGCGTCTCTCTCAGCGCTGTTGCCTTATGTGAGTGGAGATGCGGCGGCTTTGGCTGTTTGGCAGCGACTGACCGCTCAGCACTGGCCAGGGCAGCTGACGCTGGTATTGCCTGCAAGTGATCGCACTCCTTCCACCTTAAATCCTCAAAACACCGGCACTCTCGGCATCCGAGTCCCTAACCACCCGGTCGCGCTAGCGCTGCTGGCTCGCACTGGCCCGCTCGCAACTACGAGCGCCAATCTTTCTGGGCAGCCGCCTTTAACTTCACTGACCGAGATTGCCCGCACTTTTCCGACTGCCCTTACCCTTCCAGCCTCTGAACTGGCGCAACCAGCGACCAGCGGCACCCCCTCTACGGTCGCCCAGTGGACGGGTACAGGCTGGCAAATACTCCGTCAAGGCAAAGTCGAACTATAGCGGCGAAATTCGAGCTACGCTGGGTAAAGCTTTGCTTTTAACCTATGACTCGCCCTGAAGATTACTCAGCTCTACAGCTGGCCTATAACCGTCTGCTCGCCCTAGAACGGTTTAAGAGTGGCTTTTTGGCCCGTACCTCTCATGAGCTGCGATCGCCAGTCAACACCATTGTCAGTCTGCACATGCTGATTTTAGAAGACCTGTGCGAAAGCCCCGAAGAGGAAAAAGAGTTTATTGCCCAGTCTAGAGATGCTGCGCTTAAGATGCTGGCCCTGTTTGATCGAGTAGCCGCCGTCTCGAAGCTAGACGTGGGCAGAGAGCCGCCCAAACTAGAAGCGGTGGATCTGAGCTTTGTGCTGCCGGAGGTGGAAATGCTCACGGCGCTGCAAGCCGCCAACCAAAACGTGCGCTACGCAGTAGAGCTACCGGCTGATGAGGTAGAAGTTTATACTGATGCCCGCTGGCTAAAAAACATTTTGGTCAGTCTGATTCAAGACGCGATTGCCTGCACTAGAACGCTGCGCCTGTTCGTAGAGCAAACTGACCAAACGGTGGCGGTAGTGATTGAGTGCGATCGCCCCGCTGCTCAGCTACAGACCGAACTCGACAGCGTTGCGAATGCAGTAGACCTTTCGCCCCAGCAAGATACCGGCTCTGCGGCTGATTTACTGGCTGGCTCACAGCTGCCTGTTGAAAATATTTATCTTTCCACCGGCCTGATATTGGCGACTGCCTGTACCGCTCTGCCACTCATCAAGGGCGAGTTTTCTATTGCACCGCACCTAGACTTAGCGGATCGCAGCTGCTTGCGATGTGTATTTCCTCATTGACGCGGTCAGGCATATGAAGCAGTCACTCGAATAAACCATGATTACCTCATCTCCCTTTCCCACTGAGGCTCAGCACTTTGAAGGCCGCTACAAGAGTGTGCTAGGCGTCGCTCTGATCCTGATTGGGGCGGTCACTATCCTGCTGAATCTGTGGAGAACGGTGCTAGACGACCAGCTGAGTCGCCCTATTGTCATAGGGCTTGTGCTCGGTATTTTAGTGGCACTGCTAGGCGTTTTGTATTTTACACGCCCCTACTTTAGAGTCGCGCCCAATCGCCTCACGGTTTATAACCTGATCGGTAAAGCTGTTAAACGCCATCCCTTTGCTTCTTTTGGCCATCTCAAAATAGAAGGCAACCGCTTATATGTAGAGAGCAGCTATGCAGAAGAATCGGGTCATCGGCAGCGGGTCAAGATTAAAAGATGGTTGGTTAAGTCAGATGATTGGCAGAGACTAGAGGTGATCGCCCACTCATCCAATCTACAGCCATAGAAAAACCTGATAGCTACCATTGATTTTCCAGCAGAGACCGGCTAGCAGCTAGCCATTTTGCCCCCTAAGCAATTTATCGTCATGACTACGGCTACCAAACCCCGCTGTGAGAGGTTACTACAGCCACGGTCATTTTAACGCTTATTTTAATCCCGACTATTTTAGTCGGGATTATTTGCTGCGTAATCTCTTGCGTGTTAGCATCGTTTCACTTCGGTAGAGATAGGTTAGGAAGCCTGTTTTACCACTTACTTCATGCCATAGCAGGCAAGCCTAGACACTACTTACAAGGGGGTTACCCATGACTCAAGCGATTGAAAGACTGATTACTTCGCAGAAAACGTTCACAGCGCTCAAGTGTAAAGAGTGCGGTGAAGAGTACGGTCTCGGCGCTAAGCACGTCTGCGAAGATGTCTGCTTTGGCCCGCTAGAAGTCGCCTACGACTACGAAGCTATTCGCCGTCAGGTCTCCCGCGAAACCATTGCCGCTGGCCCTCACTCTATCTGGCGTTACAAAGCCTTTCTGCCGGTCGAAACCGATACACCCATTGACGTTGGCACGGGCATGACGCCCCTGGTAAAAGCCAATCGGCTGGCTCGTCAGCTTGGCCTAAAGAATCTGTATATCAAGAACGATGCCGTGAATATGCCCACCCTGAGCTTCAAAGACCGGGTGGTCTCGGTGGCGCTCACTCGGGCTCAGGAGCTGGGCTTTACGACGGTGTCCTGTGCAAGTACGGGTAATTTGGCGAACTCTACAGCGGCGATCGCTGCCCACGCTGGCCTAGAGTGCTGCGTCTTCATCCCCGCCGACCTAGAAGCCGGTAAAATCCTCGGCACGCTCATTTACGACCCTACACTGATGGCCGTTAAGGGCAACTACGACCAGGTCAACCGCCTCTGCTCCGAAGTCGCCAACACCCACGGCTGGGGCTTTGTGAATATCAACCTGCGCCCCTACTATTCAGAGGGATCTAAGACTTTAGGCTTTGAAGTGGCT
>JBBSNR010000037.1:0-13716 GCA_038260635.1 Phormidesmidales cyanobacterium | reverse complement strand
TTGCCCAGGCAAAGCTCGTCATAAATCACATCGTGAACCAGGCAGCGCTCTTCTCCATTGGGCACCTGCACTGCTAAGCCATGCTGGTAGATTAGCCGGTCTTTGTAAAAAGATTCTTCCATGGTGAAGCGGGTGCCCAACAAACCAACGCGCTTTACCTTTTGCTGCTTGATTTCCTCAGCTGTGGCATCGGCGATGTGGAGCAGCGGCAGCGTGGTTGAGAGCGCGATCGCTTCCGCTACCTTATGCATCGTGTTAGTTGCCAGCAGCAAGCAGTCGGCCCCGGCCCCTTCTAGCTTGGTGGCTGCCTCGGCTAGCAGCCAGCCAATTTGATCCCAATTGCCCTGATGCTTGAGCGCTACCAGTTCCTCAAAATCGACCGAATACATCAAAATCTTCGCTGAGTGTAGTCCGCCCAGCTCGGCCTTGACGGTTTCATTCAGCAGCCGGTAATACTCGATTGTTGACTCCCAACTCATGCCACCGATGAGGCCAATGGTTTTCATCATGCCATTCTGCAATTGTGCTGCAATTGCGTAGATGTCTTCCTAGCGCTTTTCAAACTTTCGATACCACCACAAATTGCCCGCTGCTGTGAGTATGAGCGCCGCGCCACCGCCGACTGCCGCCAGCATTGGGTCGTAGCCGCCACGCGCCAGGGTTTTCATCCAGGTCGCCGTCAGCTCAGATGGGCGAACCCAGTGAGCTGCTACCGGCGTCAGATAAATCAGCGATGCGCCAACGGCCAGCCAGCCCACCATCGAAGCCAGCAGAAAAATGGTTTTAGCTTGAGATTGGCCCTGAGGTTGGCCCTGAGATCGGCCTGAGTGATCAGCCATGGCAATTTATAAATTGATTTGTTTTAGACGATTGGATGGGGTTTTGACTGGGCTGAGAAATTTCTCTAGCCCTATCTCAGTGGCCCTACCGCAGCGACTGAATCATGCCCTGGAGCACATCAGCCTGCAATTCAATGCTCTCTGTCAGCTTAAACTGCACCAGGGCGCGGGTGAGATTATGCGCCGGATGCTTCACCTTAAAGTAGACATTGCCCGCCAGATAGTCTGTAAAAAATCTTAGCCCCAGCTCAAAAGCCAGCAGGCGAATAGCATCGTACAGATAGTCATAGTCCTGCTCGCTCAAAAAGTCTTTTGCCAGCGCTAAATAGCCTCGCAGCATCGCCCTAGCCAGCTCAACATCGAACACAACACTTTGCCAGTCTTCGGTTTCTTCGCCTAGCGGGTTGCATCCAGAGCGCAGGCAATCGCCAATATCGTAATGCAGTAGCCCCGGTTTCAGCGTGTCCAAGTCAATCAGGCTCACCGCCTGACCGTTTTCACCCAGCATGATGTTATTCACCTTGGGATCGCCGTGAATCGGTCGCAGCTGTAGATGGCCCACCGCCTTAGCCTGCTCCAAAACATGTGCCCAGTCCTGACGCTGCTCCACAAATTTCAGACAGTAGCTGATCTGTTCAGCCTGCGAGCCATCGGTTGAATTTAGCGAATCGGTCAGCGCTGCTGACATCCCTTGACCTGAACTAGCGCTTAGGTTGACGGCTGCACAGCGGTCTGACAGGACTTGCTCATAGTGAGCCAGATAAGCTGGCGTGATGTGAAACCCTTCCAGAGTATCCGCTAGCTGGTCAGCTGGCAGCGTGCTGATCAAGCGGTGAAACATGGCTAGTCCGTAGCCGACTTCCTCAGCATGGGTCGCACTCTGTATGGTTTCGAACACATGGGAATCTTCGATAAAGCTAATCGCCCGCCAGTATTCACCCGTCTGATCTAGACAGGAATGCTGCCCCTGCTGAGTCGGTAAAAGGTGGGGCGTTTCCCAGCGTCGCGGCAAGCTCAAAGGATGGCTGCGCAGGTGTTCGCTCAGCACTGCCATATTTTGAATGACCAGCTCAGGCTGACGAAAGACTTGAGCATTAATGCGCTGGAGCACAAAGCGGCTGGCTGGTTGGGCGGGCGAAGATACCGTTACCAAAAAAGTACTGTTGATGTTGCCGCTGCCCAACGGACGAATATCGCTGACCTGAGCGCCATTGACAAACTGTCCCGCAATTTCCCACAGCAGAGGCTCTGATAGCGCGGTCGAGCATGTGCCTGGAACCGATGCGGCGACGAGTACTTTCGGCATATTCCAAAGTGTCTTTAGAACAACACTAAGAAAATAGCCGATAGCTGACGCCTGCCGTCGTTTATCTAGCAATCTGTAATATAGTGCTGGCTACTTAGCTGACTACATTACTAACCGCTAGACCCATCATGCGCTGAGGGCTAAGTGGCTAGCCGTTGCTTTTTGCCATCTGCTAAAGGGAGCTAGAGTTCAAGCTTTCAGCCTCTTCGGGGGTTTGGGGAATGTGAATACCACACTCCTGCTTAAGTCCTTGAAAGCGGGTGGAGCGCTCATCGGTATCGTCGGCAGTCATGGGTCTGCTAGAGTGCCAGTCGCCTACGGTGACGTAGCCCTGGTCGAATAGGGGGTGATAGGGCAGCTTGTGCGCCATCAAATAGTCGTAAACGTCTTTAGAGTTCCAGTGCAAAATAGGTAGCAGTTTGTAGCGATGCTCCTGGGGAGAGGCTTTGCCCGGAGCGGGGTGCTGTTTTGCAGATTTTACGGGCTGTGTGCCAATCCGATCTAAGGTTTTGCGATGGTTGCTCTGGCTTGAGCGCAGTCCGCTTAGCCAGGCAGTCGCGCCTAGCTCAAGGAGCGATCGCTCCATGGGCTCTACCTTCCGAATACTGTCATAGCGGTTGAGGGCTGCCACCGTATTTTCTTCCCACAGGCGACCGTACAGGGCCTCCATCCGAGCCGGGCTAAGGGGCGACTGATGCACCTTGAGATTGAGCGATAGACGAGCGGTCAGCTGTTCGGCAAAACGATAGGTCTCGGGTGGTAAATAGCCCGTATCTATCCAAATCACTGGAATATTTGGGACAACGCTAGTCACCAGGTTCAGCATGACCGCTGACTGAATGCCAAAGCTAGTCGTCATTACCAGACCTTCGCCAAAGGTCTGATGGCCCCACTCAATGAGTTCGACTGCCGCTGAGCGAGCGAACGTTTGATTGAGCGCTTTGAGGTCTAGGGCAAGGTCGAGCCGGGGGCGATTAGAATTATCCGAATCGACGCTGGGGCGGTTTGGCAACGTACTGGTCATAGTGAAATATGCGCAAAACTATAGCTCAGCGCTAGCCTAACAGCTACAGCTTCCCATGTTCAGCCCCAGTAATATCACAGTAATCTCCAAATTGCCGTTAGTGTTTGCCCACCACTTCGCGAATGCGATAGATGGGTCGCCGCTGCGATTCGTGATAGGTTCGCATACCTAACTCCGCCAGCAGACCAAAGCTGAACAGCTGAATGCCAGAGATAATCAGCAGCACTGCCAGCATCAGCAGGGGGCGATCGCCAATGCCCTGATTAAAAAATATCTTGAGGAAGCTGAGATAGAAGCCCAGGGCAAATCCGGTCACAATCGAGACAATGCCAAACGGCCCAAATACGTGCATAGGGCGGGTTAGGAAAGTCTTCATGAAATAGATCGTGAGGAGGTCCATCACTACCCGCAGCGTCCGACCCAGCCCGTATTTGCTCTGCCCAAATTCACGAGCATGATGACGCACCGGAATCTCAGTAATCCGTGCCCCCTCAATATAGGCCAGCGCCGGTAAAAAGCGGTGCAGTTCGCCATACAGGTGCATATCGCGGGCCACCTCTGCCCGGTAAGCCTTGAGCGAACAGCCGTAGTCATGCAGCGCAACGCCGGTTACTTTGGCGATTAGCCCATTGGCAATTTTAGAAGGCAGGAGGCGGGTCATCGCGTCATCCTGCCGCTCCTTGCGCCAGCCGCTGACCAGGTCATAGCCCTCTTGCAGCTTGTAGTAAACCGTAGGAATGTCTGCGGGCTCATTTTGCAAGTCGCCATCTAGCGTGACAATTACCTGCCCTCTGGCCTGGTGAAACCCGGCTGACATCGCCGCCGACTGGCCGTAATTGCGACGCAAGAACACTGCTCGCAGGTCGTCCCGCTCGCTGCATATTTTTCTCAAGAGCGGGACCGAACCGTCTGTCGAGCCATCGTCTACGCAGATGAATTCGTAGCTGCGCTCCATTCCTTTAAGCACTTTAGTGATGCGCTCTACTAGCAGCGGGATGGTCTCAACTTCGTTATAGATGGGCACCACGACTGAAATGTCTGGTGAGGTCTCTGGCGATCGCCCCAATCCATCGGCGGCTGCATACGTTGGGATGACCGAAAAGGGCTGTTGTCCAAGGGTAGAGTCAATCATGGCTAATCAAATAAACAGAACTTTTACAGGTGGCTACTGCCTCAAACACAAAAGAGCATAGGGGGGCACAAAAGAGTCAGAACATAGACAGAGGATTTAGAACGCGCGTCATAGATAGACACTGTCCCAGCGGGCCGCTCTGGAATCTCCATGTTCTCTCAGTAGATCAGATCGATGGGTGATTTTATGATGAATTACCGTGAGATTACATAAAGTCTTCATAGCTCCCTTTTTTTCTCGGTTTTTCTCTGGCTTTCTCATCTGTTTAAGCTCGGGCCAAACTCAGGCCAAAATCAGGGCAGGATGATCGCAAAACAACAGAAGCGGTTTGAAAGCTAATCAGCGTATAAAGTGACTGAAGTTACGGTTTTGACCCTGCTGTATCCGTAATTTTTTCAGATAGTAAAGCTAAGGCGGCACCAATAACTTCGGCCAACGTGCTAATTAACCGATAAAAAGCAACGCTGCTCAAGATGACAGCTGTTGGCAACTGCCCTACCAATAGGGAAATGGCTGTAGCTTCAAAAACGCCCACGCCGCCCGGTGCACCCGGTATTACCAGCCCTAACAGCCAGGCCAGGCTAAACGCAGCCACCAAAGACTGAATGGTATCTACGGTCAGGGGCTGCAAGGCGGCTACGGTAAAAACAAACCCCAGCGATCGCAGCGCGACAAAGCCAATTTCACCCATGAGCGGACGGAGCGGATAGACCTTCAGCAACGGCGGCCTTTTGCCGCTCAAAGTTAGGCCCTGAGCTTTGGCCTTAGCCCGGCTCAGCGTTTGCAGGACGGGGTTGAAAATGCGAGGATGAACGCTGACCAGCGCTATACAGAGCACAGCGACTTGCCAGATCCACCATTGGGAGCCGCTTATCTGCCAACCGCCCACCGCACATCCCAAAATCAGCGCAGCGGCGGCCATCAACAGCGGCTCCATCACGACGCTGAGCACCGCAATGCCCGTCTGTGTCCCGGTGGCCTGCAAAGCCCGCACCCGTCCGTAAAAATGCCAGACGTTGCCCGGCAGATATTTAGCAATATTGGTTTTGAGATAGACCTGAGTGCTCCACAGCCCGCCCAGCGGCTGATCAAATATGACGAGAACCCAGTGCCAAACCCAGCCAGACCAAATATGGGCGATCAGTGTGATCCCCAGGGCAATGGCCAACATCGACCAGGTTTGAGCGGTGATCTGTAGCTCGATTACCTGCCGCCAGTTGTCCTTCAGCGCTTTAGCAATAAAAAAGAGCGTGCCGCCTAAAATCACCCAGCGCAAGTAGGGTTTGAGACGAGTCAGTAATGGCTTGACAAACATATGAACTTCCAAACCTTCTGGCTCGTGAGGGCTGTGAATCTGCGATCATTGACCGCGCCTAAAATAGCATTGATAACTTAGCCGACACCTTGCATCTACGGAGGATGCTAGTGATATATCAGGATATTTGTGATTCGTGAGGGTTAAGGCTATCAAGACTTCATATACCCCCCTTGGTGTTCCCTCAGTGTCCAAAGCAACGGCTGCACAAGGCAGCGACACCGAAGCAAATCAGCAAGGACTGTAGAGTAGCCGGTTGCTACCGGCTAGGCAAATGTCTGAAGGGTGGCCGCCTATGCTGACGATGCACCTGACAGCAAGGTACCCCCTGATATGGCCGCTGACAATAGAATGGGCGCAGCTTGTTCGTGAAAAGTGAAGCCTATTAGGTAGATAGACCCGGTTGTCTAAACTTATTACGAGGAAGCGCTTCTTCAAGATTTAACCTCTCGTCACACTTCACTAAAAGTTTATTGTTTGCGCTGATATACAGGTCTAATGTGAAGTACTCATGAAGTTAATAGAACCTACTCACGTCGGCAGCCTGCGATCGCCCAAGCAACTCCCTCTTTAATCAAGCGAAGCGCCCCTAGCCACATCTAAATTTACGGATTCAGCGACGCGGTCCCTAGCGCAGATTGGTGAGTACTTTCCCAACGATGCTGCATCGTCAATCCTGTAGAGCCCACTGCTAGCTCAACACTTAAAGCCTTCGTAAAGTTCTCTCAGGCGAACGAATTGCAGGCTAGACTCCACGAAGCTTGTACCAAGTAAAATTGCTAGTCAAGTCAGGGCTGTCAACCCTTGTATAGCCACTTTGCGCACAGCGCACAGCGGTTTTGGTGAGGGGTGTGATGTAGCAGGCAAAATGGCAGAAACGCCAGATAGCAGGCCGAATAGAAGGGGTACTCTGCGCCCAACCCCCGTATCAAGGGCACTTGAATTTATCGATTGGGTAGCGGCCCTGTCTTCTTCTTATGAAAGGTAAACAGCTGAAAGGTAAACAGCTGAAAATTAAACAGCTGCTGGTAGTTGCGCTGATCTTAGTAGGCATTTACGCCCGCTGCGCCAATCTGGGCGAGAAAGTCTACACCGTGGATGAAGTTAGGGGGGTGATGCGGGCATCTGGCTACGCAGACCAAGAACTGGTGGATACGGTCTATACCGGTGAGCCGGTCACCAGCAGTCGGCTTCAGCAGTATCAATTGCCCACCGCTGAACATCCTTTGGGCGATGCCCTGAGCGCGTTTGCCAACAATCCTGAGCATCCGCCTCTGTACTATCTGCTGATGCGGTTTTGTCTACAGCTGTTTCAGGCCCCGGTCGCTTCTCGCTGGCTGGCAGTGGGGCTCAGTTTGCTGCTGTTACCGGCTGTGTATTGGCTGTGTATAGAGCTGTTTGGGTCGGCGGCAGTCGGCTGGAGTGCGATCGCTCTCATTTCGGTCTCCCCCTTCCATGTGCTACTCGCTCAAGAGGCCCGTCAGTATACGCTTTGGGCACTGCTCGCGGTGATGTCGAGTGCGTTTTTACTGCGATCGCTTCGGCAAAATAGCTGGGGGCAGTGGTTGGCCTATGGCATCACGGCTGTGCTGGGCATGTATTCGCACTTGTTCTTTCTCTGGGTGCTGCTGACCCACGGCCTCTATGTCTTAATCACAGAGCATCGCTTCACCCAGAGGCTGCTGCGCTATGTAGGGGTATCGGTTGGCGTTGGAATCGCTTTCTTACCGTGGGTTTGGGTGGTGGCCACTCGGCTAGATCGACTGGAGAAAACGACCGATTGGGCCAGCAGCTATAAGACGGACCTGCTCAGTCGAGCCGAGTACTGGCTATACAATCTCGGTATCGGCTTTGTTGATTTTGACTGGCCGGTGAGTTTTACCAACCCCTTTTCTTATCTGCTGTGGGGAGCGGTGGCCTACAGTACCTATCAGCTGTATCGCCATACGCCAAAGCGGATTTGGCTGCTTGTGGTACTGCTGATG
Source organism: Phormidesmidales cyanobacterium (assembly GCA_038260635.1). Taxonomy (GTDB): domain Bacteria; phylum Cyanobacteriota; class Cyanobacteriia; order Phormidesmidales; family Phormidesmidaceae; genus Phormidesmis. The sequence continues at coordinate 6,115 of JBBSNR010000037.1, read as the reverse complement.
TCGGTGAGTACCCTGGCGCAGATTGTGCCCGATGTGCTCAGTGACGGTCGGCGATCGCTGCTGCCCCGCTATTCATTAACTGCTTATTTAGGGATAGAGCTAGCGGTAGCTTTTGCGATTGCCTGGGTTTTTAGCGCTGAAAAAAGTGGGCGGGCAGAGCTGACGCACCGGACAAACCACTTCAAAGAACAGCCGATGGCGATGATGCCACTACGCAGAGGCGGTGCCATTGCACTGCTACTAGGCGGTGTCATCTCTAGCCTGCTGATCACGCAATCACCCGGCTGGGGAAAGGGTTCTAGCGCCGTCAATTTGAGCATTGCACCCCAAATCAATCAGGTTGAGCAGCCGGTAATCGTCACCGACGTTGAGTATTTTTACGTGCTGTCTTTGAGCTATCTTGTCGCTCCCGATGCTCGCTTCATTATGGTCAATAGTGAGCGATCGCCCAACTATGCCGCAGCTCTAGATCGGATTCCGCCGGGAAGTAAATTTTTCATCTATTCACCATCCGACGCGCTGACAGCGTTTATGCAGACTGCAAATAATGTGAGCATTGACATCGCTGACCCCTCCTCTGGAGGCCAGCTCTACCGGGCTCAACGTTTGCCAGATACGCAGTAGTTGCGGGCGCGTGTCCGAGACAACTTTCAAGTGAGATTTGGCACAGCCTAGCCTTCGTCCAAGCAAACTACTCTGACGAAGTGCTGTGGATGTACGGGCGGTTGGGTTATCTGCGGATCTAAGTGGCTCAATCGATAGGGTTGCTACCTATTTAGGTGACCTTAAAGTCTTCGTGAAGGTCTCTTAGGTAAGCGGATTGTAAGATAGACTTCGCAAAGATTGATTTAAGTGAAATTACCAGCAAGTCGAGGGCATTTAACCTTTTTACGTGCAGGGTTGAGTCGGATAGATAAGCACTCTGTACGGCAACCCTTCCTTGCTAATTCCGGTGCATACCTCTTGGCGGTTACTGGCATTAAGTGTTTACACGCACAATTTTTATCTGATCGGTAACTTTTAATACAAAATTTAGCTTGGTTTGCGGTGGGCGATCGCCGGATCGTGGCCCTAGCCCAAGTTCCGCCAGGAAGTGAATTGTTCGTCGACTCACCTTCCGAGGCGCTGCTGAAATTTGTATAGACAGGAGATTCCATAGATTGTACTAGGAGAGCCCTAGCAATTGACGCCGACGCCTCTAGAGGTCCGCTCCATTTAGCTCAGCGGCTGCCTAAGGCCGTCCAGTTGCAAGCTCAATTTCCTGACAAAACTACTTCAAAAGCTTTAAATAAATTCTAAACATCTGCCTTCCTCTTGACTCGCTAAGAGCTAATAGCAGGTACTCAGATCGACTAAAACTCAGTCTGCGCTGACGTCAACTATTCAGCTGGCTCCAAAACAACGGTTAGGAACATGAAGCAACTACTGGTACAACCACGCACAGCGGCAGAAAAACTGCTGACAAAATCACCCCGCTTAGCGAGGGAAAAGCTATCGACTTTACTGATAATTTTTCTGGTGGCGCTGGCGCTGCGGCTAATCGCTGTAGATGTGCCAATCAACTCCGACGAAGCGCTGTGGATGTATCGAGGAGGGATCTTCGCCCGACGCCTGTTTGAAGGTGATCTAGCAGAGACCTATCTGCGCCATCATCCGGGTGTCACCAACATGTGGATGATCGGCAGCAGCCTGCTGGCTAACTGCGCGTGGCATAGGCTGCATCCTCAGTTTTGGGGAATTGACCAGCCTGCATCGGTGGGTGCCTGCCTCAGTCAGGTGTCGTTTCCCATCGGATTTTGGATTTTGCCTAGAATCCTCCAGGCAGGCGTTACAGCTGGCTGTATGGTAGCTATCTATGAGCTGGTGCGGCGGTTGCTAGGTCGGTCGATTGCGCTCACTGCGGTCGGACTGCTGATGCTAGAACCCTTTTTTCTGGCCTATCAGCGCTATCTAACGACCGATGCCCTACAGACAGATTTTGGGACGATTGGGCTATTGGCCATGCTGGTCTACCTGAAACAGCCGCTCAGCCGTCCGGGAGATCGGCGCAGACCTCGCAAATGGCTGCTTTTATCGGGGGGGATGATGGGCCTTTCTGTGATGGCCAAGATTCCGTCGATATTTTTCATCCCGGCGGTCTTGACCTGTCTGGCGGCTATTGAGCTGTCTCGCAGTGAGTTGCCCCACGAGTTGCCCTCGCGAGGCTGGCGCAGACAGGGACTAGATTTCGGCCTGTGGCTGCTGACCATTGGTGGCACAGCGTTTTTGATTTGGCCAGCGCTTTGGGTTGCGCCTATAGGTACCGCCACGAAGCTACTGGCTGGCCTCAGAGAAGAAGCAGAGCGGGGAGCCCTTTTCTACTTAGGGCAGATAACCGATGCCATCGGGCCATCGTTCTACCCGGCTGTATTGCTCTACCGGCTTTCCCCTGTGCTGCTGCTGGGCGTAGCGATATGGGCTGTTATAGCAGTAAAAAACCGGCGGCAGGCTCGACAGGACTTGCTGCCGCTGCTGTTGATGAGTAGTACCGTCTGGGTTTTGGGGCTGCTGTCACTGAGCGATAGCAAAATTGATCGCTACATCAATTTGGTCATTCCTCTGCTGGCGATATTAGCGGCGATTGGCTGGGTGCGGCTGTGGTCTGAGCTGGCAAAAGCGGTCAATCGAAGACAGCCGCAGCGCATCTTAGCGGCTGGTATCGCAGGCGTGCTAATTTTTCAGTCGGTGGTTCTGGTGGCCTATCAGCCCTACTATCTGACCTACTTCAATCCGATTACCCAGCTCATTTACCCTGCTGATCGGATGTTTATGATTGGGCAAGGCGAAGGCCTGGGTCTGGCGGCTCGGTGGCTAAATCAGTCTCCTGAAGCCGAAGATATGATGGTAGCGGCTTGGTATGGGCGGGCCTTTTCCCCTTACTTTATTGGTAACAGTGTCAATATTCCTAAGGCTACCGGACCCACCCCCCCAGACTGGCTCAGTGCCAATCGGGTCGTTCTCTATATCAATCAGTACCAGCGCCGATTGCCCGAGGGCGCTATGCTTGGCTACTTCTCAGCTCAGCCGCTGCTCTACAAAGTTCGCTTTCACGGGCTCGACTATGTGAAGGTGTATCCGGGGCCTGTCGCTACGCCAGGCGATCTAGCTGCTATCTCTGTCCCCCAGTCTGTCAATGTTGGCAATGGCATTCAGTTCTACGGTCACGACATGACCGAACTCGACTCCGATCAGTCTCTACAGGTCACTACCTACTGGAAATTTTCCAATGCTCTGCCCGCTGGCTCAACGCTGGAGCTGAGTCTGAAAAATTCTACTGATGAGACCCGTGTTACTGCCGAACGGCTGCTGGGCGGCTACCTGGCGATGGAAGATCTGCCCCAAGACACGCCGCTTAGAGACAGCCAAACTATTCCGCTACAGGATCTCTCTCCTGGGAAGTACGCCCTTACGGCGATTTGGCAAACGCCTTCAGCTCAGCGGCTAGAGGTGGCTCTGGGCTCGGTAGAGATCGGTTCTGGGGCCAGCTAAATGGATTTGAGCGATCGCCCTTAAGCCCCTACTCCAGATCGACCTTATCGACCTTTTTACGTAGGGACTTTAGCTGCGCTCGCTTTGTCTTACTCTCTAACCTGCGTCGCTGGGACCCCTTCGTAGGCCGGGTTGGCCGCCGTTTTTTGGGCAGCACAGTCACCGCCTGCACCATCTGCTGCAACCGAGCTAGAGCCTCCTCTCGATTGCGCTCTTGGGAACGATGCTGCTGTGACTTAATGACAATCACACCGTCTTTGGTCAAGCGCTTATCTCGCAACGTTAGCAGCCGCCGCTTGTAAAAGTCCGGCAGTGAAGACGCCGCCACATCAAACCGCAGATGCACTGCCGTTGCCACCTTATTCACATTTTGCCCACCCGCGCCCTGAGAGCGAATAGCGCTCATTTCGACCTCATTCTCAGGGATAGATACGCTGTTAGAAATTTTCAACATCGACAAGACAGCCAGAATTCAGAAGGTAGACAGTCGTCTAACTCTTAATTTAGGATATCTCTGTGAGGCAGTCACTTAAAGCAAAAAATTTTCTTCGAGACGAAAATCAGGAGGCAGCTGATTTCGGTCTCTTGCCTCCTGATTTCTCCCAATCTCAGCTGTGTCGATGAGATGAGCTTGCTTCAGCTGATCGATGCGGTATTTCCGGTAGCGGTAACACGGAGACCTTCAGCTCACCCACAAACTCTCGAATGTAGCTGAGCAAGGCATAGATAAAGGTGAGAATACCAAACATCTCCAATCCTTCTTCTATCGTTGTCAGAGTCAGCCAGATGGCCCGGCTCCACTGCTGATGGTGCTCGGCGTAATATCCACCCACCATCTCCATGCCAATGGCACCCAAAATATAGATTGCCGCTGCCGTTAAGAATAGGCGACGATAGCGACCCGGCAGACGGGCCAAAAATCCTGAGTAAGCCAAACCCACAGTAGCGACCAGCGCTAGCCCGACAATTATCCACGCAAAGTGAAAAATACTGCCTGTGGGCAGCACTGCCTGAATAGCCCCCCCAATCTTTTCGTGAAAGCTCAGCCATTCATCGGCTGCCAATAGGCTAAACAAGACGGTCAGTCCGCCCCAATGCAAGATTAAAGGCTGATTTGCCGACCGCTTAGCTCCTGTAATCAACAGCAAAAGGGCAGAGGACAACAACAGCAATAAACACGAAAACATCGCCGGAAAATTTTTCTCGCCGTCGGTGTTAAACCAGCGAAACAACCCCGGTGCCAGCCCGAAACCATACGTCAGGCTATGGCTGAGAACACCTGCAAGCAAAAAACCTAGCGCAAAATAGCCCAAGCCCGCGACGATTTTGCGGGAGGAAACCTTAACAGTGAAACCCATTTGTTTGAGAAGTCTTAAATAAAGAACAGGGCAAAACGCGATGCAGAGACGCTTAGCACCAATCGCTCAGACAGCAGCAAAAACGGACAGATGGAACCTTGAAAGGGAGGATAGTCGCAATCAAAAGGCTGCAATGATCTTTAAGCTTCTCTTAACCCTGGCTTAACCTTAGCGCCAAAACATGGCTTTTTACAGTAAAAGTTCTGAGCTATAAATCGCTGGAAGGTAAAGATGAAGTGAAGGGAAGGATAAGCCGTAAAAAGTTATTTCGCGAAGAAGGTGGGTCTCTACAGTGAATCTGGCCTTGTCAAAGGCAGAATTTTACAGCGCTACAGCAAACAGCTTCAGGATCTACTTTGGCTCTGATTTGGATCTGAAGCGGCTAAATGGTTAAACTGCTGCTCGCAAAGATACAGGGCACGAGGCACATGAAAGCAGCCTTTCCACTTACCGCCTTTGAGCGGCAGCAACACTTCACCTCGGCGGTTGAGATAGCCGTACCACTCAGCGCGATCGCTATCGGCAAATCGGCTCCAAGCATACTCATGAACACTCTGATACCAGCGCCAGCACTCTTCTCGTCCAGTCAGGCGGTAGGCCATCGCTAGCGCCACCAGCGTTTCTAAATGCACCCACCAGAGCTTTTGGTCCCACTCTAACTGTTGAGGAGGATGGCCTTCGGCGTCCATAAAGTAATAGAGGCCGCCATACGCTTTATCCCAGGCAAATTCAAGCGTGCTCAGAACAACATCAGTTGCCTGATTAATCAGATCGAGATTGTTTTGACGCTCGCCAATCGCCATCATGAACCACATGGCCTCAATGCCATGCCCCGGATTGATCAGCCGCCCTTCATAGCAGTCAACATGAGCGCCATTGGGGGCAACGTGTTCATATAGGAGGGTGCGATCGCTATCTAAAAAGTCACCCATCACTTCATCCACAGTTTTATTCAGCACCGCTGCCAGCTGATTGCCCGACAGCAACCAGTCCATCTCCAACGACAGATTTGCCAAAATCATCGGCACTGCCAAAGACTTGAGTGCTCTGGTGCCCGGATAGGTTTTGTTGTATTTTCCCTTTGGATCTGCCTGGCGGCGCAACACATTGCTATAGGCCTGTAGCGCAATCTCTTTAGATGGTTCATCGCCAGTAGCCAGCGCGTATTGACTAAACGCCATCGCCGCAAAACAGTCAGAAAAGATGTTGTAAGGCTGCATCAGCGGCTG
>JBBSNR010000036.1:0-14345 GCA_038260635.1 Phormidesmidales cyanobacterium | reverse complement strand
GTTAGGAGAAATTGGTAGACTCAGGAAAAATCCATCAAACAGATAGGATGTATAGCAAAGCGCGGATGCATACTCGCAGAGAAGGCTACGTACTTTGCAAGTCACTTTGCCCGCTGTACTATCGAAGCCTGTAGCCGACCAGGTGTATTCAAGCAAAGTGACCAGTGCCCGTGACCAACGCTCATAGATTAGGCCTAACGGACTTAGGCTTCCATTGTGTAGGTTTCCATGTTTAACTCCGATCACGCTTCTCTCTCACCCGAGGTGCCCTGCGGCAAAGTGCCTCTCATAGAGCTCAGAGGTATCTCTAAGCAGTTTGGCAGTAATCGCGTGCTGGACCGGATTGATTTTTCCCTGAATGCGGGCGAGGCGATCGCCATCATTGGGCCTTCGGGCACGGGTAAATCTACTATTTTACGCATCATCGCTGGCCTATTAGCCGCCGATGAAGGTGAGATTTGGGTCGGCGGTCAGCAGCGTATTGGCCTGATCGAAGACTCGCCCGACCCCCTGGGAATTGGCATGGTCTTTCAGCAGGCCGCCCTGTTTGACTCGCTGACGGTCGCCGAGAACGTGGGGTTTTTGCTCTATCAGCACTCCCGTCTGTCTCGCCGAGAAATCAAAAGGCTGGTAGCCCAAGCGCTGAACATGGTAGGACTGCCCGATGTTTCTGATCGCTACCCGGCTGAGCTTTCAGGTGGGATGCGCAAGCGAGTAAGCTTTGCTCGGGCCGTTATGTCTAACCCGCATACGCCCACCGACCGGCCTAGCCTTTTACTGTACGATGAGCCGACAGCCGGTCTCGACCCGATCGCCTCAACGGTGATTGAAGATCTGATTCGAGAGATTCATAGCGGGCAGGCCTGTAGCTCCTATCTGATTGTGACCCATCAGGAAAGCACCATTCGCCGTACGGCAGACTGGGTTGTTTTTCTCCACGATGGGCGGGTGCAGTGGATCGGCAGCGTTAATGAAATTGACTCGACCGACAATCCGTTTGTCCGTCAGTTTTTCAGCGCTCAAGTTCAAGGTCCGATCCATGTGGCAGGATAAATATCAAACTCTGGGAAACTCATGCGGGCACGAACAATTCGAGAAGGTTCTGTGGGACTGCTGATCTTATTGGGGATTGGCTTGTTTGGCGGACTGGTACTCTGGCTGCGAGGCTTTAACCCGACAAATCGGCCCTATCGCTTAGTGGCCGAGTTTGACAATGCCACGGGCGTTCAGATGGGCACAGCAGTGCTCTATCGGGGCGTGCCGGTGGGCCGGGTAGTCACCATTGCCCCCCTCTCTAATGGGGTAGAAGTGGGCTTAGAAATTGTTCAAAAAGACCTGCGAATGCCGAACGACGTGCGGGTTGAAACGGTTGAGTCGGGGTTGATTGGGGAGATGTCTATTGAGATTACGCCGTTGGTTCAGCTAGCGGCCAGTGCGGCTGAGATTAGCCCGGTAGGAGAAGACTGTAATAGCGAGGTGATTCTCTGTTCGGGTGATCGCCTGATGGGGATCACCGGCCCTAGCTACGAAGAGCTATTGCGCTCAGCTACCGAAGTTGCCGATCTGCTAGCCGACCCCGAACTAATAGCGCAGCTTAAAGCCACTTTAGAAAATGTCTCCCAGACAACCCGCAGTGCGAACGAATTGACGCAAGCGGCAACTGACCTAACCAAGCAGGCTAAGGCCGAAATTGGCCCTCTGTCAAAATCGGCTCAGACCGCGATTGATTCCGCCACGCTCACCGCCCGTCAGATTGAAGGAACCGTTCAGCAGTTTTCGCTCACTGCCACCGATGTCAACAGCCTGATTGGAGAAAATCGTGGCGCTCTAGTTGACACGCTGGGCAATTTGCGGGCAGTTAGTCTCCAGCTGCGCACGGCTGCCGATACGTTAAGCCCCACCTTGCAGAGCGGCGAATTGGTGGGCAATCTAGAAGTTTTGATCAGGAATGCTTCAGCCGCTGCGACCGATTTACAGGCGGTCACCGCCTCGCTTAATACCCCAGCTAACCTCGTGTTGCTCCAGCAGACTTTGGAATCGGCCCGAGATGCCCTGGCTAGCGCCCAAAAAGTCATGGCCGATGTCGATGAAATTACCGGCGATCCCGCTATTCGCGAGCAGCTGCGCAATTTGATCAATGGGCTGGGCGATTTGGTCTCGTCAACCCAGTCTTTAGAGCAGGAGTCTGAGGTGGCCAGAACGCTGGCTCCGTTTGGCACTCAAGCGAGTTTGGAGCAGAGGGCGCGCGCCGATTTGTCGCCGCGCCCGACTAGCCTTAGGTCGGTAGATGGCGGATTGGTAGGGGCCGTTGGTTCAAGCCCCGCTAAGGCCAATGCCGACCAGCTGGTATTAGTTTTTGACGGGGAGCGCTATATTCTCAGGCAGCAGCTCGCCGAACGAGAGGTTGACGGTGCTAACTACAGCAGAAGTAAGGGCCGTCGTAGCGCTGAACCGGCTCTCCAAAACTAGCCCTCAGCTGCTCGCATATCCCAGGGCACTACAGAAAAGAAAAACAGGGTTGCCCCCATCACTAAGCCGCTGGTGAAAAACTGCCAGCCTGGCTGTAGGTCAAGCCCAACCATCGCCAGACCATGCACCAGGCTAGCGGCGCTAAAACAGCGCGATCGCATTCCCACAGCCATAGCCCCATACCCTGCTGCGCACAGCCCCAGCCACAGCAGGCACAGATTCGCCAAAATCAGCCCGACGCCGCCAAAAATCCCGCCGGCAGTGACCACCATGCCGACCATCATCAGCACTGCCCAAAGGCATATCACCCACCGCAGGCGCGCTTCGCAGGCGATTAGCCAGGTGAGCCCGGCGGTGCCGGCAATCCCCACGCCCGTCAGCGCCGCATCGATCACAGCCTGAGCTGTCCAGGAGATAGCCGAAAACTGAGCCATGGAGAAAATGATCAGCGCGATCGCCCCCCACACCACAAAAGCCTGGTCCAGCTCACTGAGATAAAAATAGCGGCGAAGCTGCAAGAGCATCCGCATCCGCTGCTGGAAGTTGGCCTTTAAAGGATCGCTCAGGTTTTGCCTCGCCAACGTCTCAGCGTTAGACGGGTGGGAATCGATCAGTTCAAAAGAGGTCATACTGACAGTTGCATGTGCTAACTACGCTGCCTGAATTGCTTAGGGGCGGCTTGGCAATCAGGTAGTTGTAGAATTGTAACAGAATATTAAAAGACTGTTATTTTTTGTCAAATTTGGGAGGCTGTATGCTTTATGGGTCTGCGCTTGAGTGAGATGACGCCCCTTGATTCTGTTTTACCAGCGCTCGATTCTCGCGACCTGCGAAAGAGCTATGGTCGGGGAAAGCGCCGGTTTGAGGCGGTGCGCGGCGTTTCTTTAAAGATTTTGCCGGGACAGGTACTGGCCTTTTTAGGGCCTAACGGCGCTGGCAAAACGACGACCATCAAAATGATTGCCGGTCTGATTCGCCCGGATGCTGGCTGGGTCAGCATTGCAGGCCGCGATCCGCACCGACAGCCGCAGGCGCTGCGAGGGGTGGGGGCCGTGCTGGAGGGCAATCGCAATCTGTACTGGCGGCTGACGGCGCTAGAAAACCTGGAGTACTTTGGCGTGCTGCGGCAAATGTCCCGGCAGGCGGCGAAGCTGCGGGGCCAGCAGCTGCTAGAGGAGTTTGGTCTGCTAGACAAGCGCCGGGTGCCGGTACAAAAGCTCTCTAGAGGGATGCAGCAGAAGATTGCGATCGCCGTTGCCCTCATCCATCAGCCTCAGCTCCTGCTGCTCGATGAACCCACCCTGGGGCTAGATGTAGAAGCGGGAGAAACCGTGAAGGGATTAGTGCGGCAGGTAGCGGCTTCTGGCTGCGCCGTTTTGCTGACCACTCACCAGCTCAATGTGGCTGAAGAACTCTCTGACCGGGTGGCGGTCATTCGCCAGGGTCAGATTGTCGCTGAGCAGTCCACGCAGGCGCTAATCCAGCAATTTTCTCGGGGCGCGGCCTATTGCATTGAGTTTGAAGGCAGGCTGGACGAGGCCAGGCGAGCGGCGATGGAGGCTTTGGGGGCGACAGTTGGCGATTCCCATATTCACTACCGTCCGCTGCCCGCTGATGGCTTATCAGACGGCCTCTCTCCCTCAGCAGCGCTCTACAAACTGCTGCGCATTCTAGAGCCGTTGCCGCTGATAGAGGTGCGTCAAGACCGGGCCGACTTAACTGATGTCTTTTTGCAGCTGGTGCGACATGATTGATCTGCTGATTGGTGAATTTAAGCGAACCTGGGTGCAAACGCTGCGCTACCCGACTGAAGCCATCGGCGGTGTGGTTATTTTGACGACGGTGTTTTACGGCATCTTTTTGAGCACGCAATATATGGCGGGGCCTGCCAGCACCTTTGGCGAACGGCTCGATACTGTCGTGGTGGGCTACGTGATCTGGACGCTGGTGCTCTATATCGTCAATGACATCGCGACTAATCTTCAGCTAGAGGCGCAAACGGGCACGCTGGAGCAGGTCTTTCTCTCCCCGTTTGGGGCACCTCGGGTGTTTTTGGCGCGGGCGATCGCCAGCCTGACGCTGCGGCTGCTATTGATTTTGGTGGTGCTAGCCATCATTATCGCCATGACCGGCAGCCAGCTGGCCTTTCCCGCCCTATTGCTGCTGCCTTTAGCGACCCTGCTCTTATCAGCCTACGGACTGGCTTTCTTCATTGGTTCTTTTGCCCTTGTCTTCAAAAAAGTGCAGCAGCTCTTAGGGCTGTTTCAATTTGTGCTGCTGTTTTTACTCGCTGCCCCCACTGAAGACTGGAGCGGTTCGGCCCGATTAATTGCCAACCTGCTGCCAATTTTGCCGAGTACGGGGCTACTGCGAGACCTGATGGCCAGAGGGGAAGCGCTCGATTGGGGTGGGTGGGCGATCGCGCTAGCCAACGGCATCATCTACTTCACCCTGGGCACCCTCGTTTTCCGCTGGGCCGAAAAGCAGGCCAAGCGCCAGGGAACGCTAGGCGGCTACTGAGTGCGCCCCTTCAGTCTCGGCTATGGCGCAGTCTGTCGAATCCAATCTCGCACAGATCGAATCACCTGGTTTTCTCCTTGAGTCTGCCGCTGCGTTAGAAACTGGTTTAGCTGTGCAGCGCTCAGCTGAGGAAATGAGGCGCTCACTTCAAATTTGCTGTAGCTGTTTGCCTGAAGCCGATAAATCTCCACCCCTTGTCGCTTGGTGTATCGCCAAACTTCAGATATTCCCAATGCCTGATAGATAGTCATGCGCTGAGTGGAGGGGCGGGTGATATCTACCTCAAGCACCAAATCCGGTGGCAGACCCGCCGGGATTTCAGGATCTAAACCCTCCAGCCTGTAGGCATTTTGGATATAAAAGCCGGTGTCTGGTTCCGCGCCTTTTTCCAAGTCGTCGCGTTCCAAAGTGGTTGAGCCTACATTGATCACTTCCACGCCTAACTCTTCGGTCAAGGTGGTGACGATACGAGCTAACAGACGGTTGACAATCTCGTGAAACTTGGAAGGCACTTTTAGTGTTAGTACGCCGCTGTTATAAGCCGCGCGAGTCGCTCGGTGGTCGCCCATGTCAGTCAGCATGGCCCGATAGGTTCGCCAGCTAATGTTGTGCAACACAACCGTTTGGGTGAGCTGCCCGTCAAAATCATCCAGGGCAAGCTCGCTAACTTGAGTAAACATCACCATAGCAAGCGCTTTTCAAGTGGATTGATCTTAACTCGAATCGATTACCGCCGGGTTTTGGAAGATCTCAACCCAGCCTACCGGTCGTCCCATTCATCGGCGGCATCGGCCACTGCCTGGTCAACGGTTTTGTCGCCTAGCATGGCGGCTTGCAGATTGTCATAGACGATCTTTTGCAGCTCTGCGACATCTTCCATCGCTGGAATCAGCACGGCGGCATCGTCTAGCTGGCTGGCGCTGACCGAGCGAGCAACTTCTACAGGGGTAGCCCCCTCAGGCACGTCGGTGAAATAGCTATCTTCCATTGCGCCCACTGTCGAGGGCAGCACGTTAGCCGCTTTTGCAAAGGCTAGCTGGTTGGCGTCGTTAGTTACATAGGTGGCAAACTTGAGCGCCGCTTCCTCAACGTCAGTCGATTGAGGAATCACCAAATCCATCGCGGCCACATTCTTTTTACCCGTACTGCCGCTGATCTGCGGAGCGCTCTTAGTTGCGGCGGCAATATCCGGCGCATTCGTCGCAATCGTGTCGAGAAACTCTGCGCCCGATGCCAATATCGCCGTCTGGCCAGACTGGTAGAGCTGAATCGCCTGCTGGTGGCCCTGAGTGAGCACTTCGCGAGGCAGCAATTCCTGCTGGTAGAGGTCAGTCCAATACTGAAATACCTGCTTACCTGCTGGCGTATTAAAAGCCGCGTTGCCCTGATCATCTACCAGGGGAACGCCCATTTGAATAAAAGACTGAAGCACATCGGCGGCATCTTCTGGCACAAAGCTGATAAAGAAGGCGTATTTGCCCGTTTTCTCTTTAATTTGTTTGGCCGCCTCTGCCAGCTCTTCAAAAGTCGCCGGGGGCTCGGTGATGCCAGCTTGCTGAAAAATATCGCTGTTGTATAGCGTCACCCTAGCGGTGAGGTACCAGGGGAAGCCAAAGCTGTCGCCGTTGAGCTGAGTGGCCTGCCAAATTTTGGGCAAGTAAACCGCTTGCTCTGCTTCCGAAAGCTTGTCATCTAACGTGAGCCAGGCTCCTTTGGTCGCGAGCTGCGAGGCAAAGTTAGGGTTGAGATTGACCACATCCGGCGCGTTGTCAGCTGAGACTGCCGCCAAAATCTTGGTCTCCATATCGGCCCAGGGCACATCGACCCATTTCACCGCGATGTCCGGATTTTCTGCTTCAAAGTCAGCAATCAGCTGGTTGAAATAGTCGTCAAACTTAGGCGAAAGCTGCATGGTCCAAAATTCGACTTCGGCCTTGCCGGTGGCATCAGTAGAGGGGGTAGAGGTGTTGCCACAGCTGATTAGCCAGCTTGAGAGCAACCCCACCAAACCCAGGGCCAAAAACCGTTTCCAATGACGAATAAAAGACATGGTAACTCGCGCAAAAGCGACAACAAAATCAGCAGATAGAGCTGCTGATCTGTGACTTTACAGCACAGACAGTCGGTTTTGGAAAAGGGGTAGACAGATTTTTGCGCCTGCGGATTTTTCGGGCGATCGCTCCATCAAGCCTGTTTGTTACGTACTGGCGGTGGGCAAACTGCACTGTCAGTGTATTTCTCTCTAGGCCGGTCATCTTCATCACGTCTCTACAGGTCTCTATGCCGATTGGCAAAAATGCAGATATTTGGCGTCCGCACACCTGTGACCCCGCACACAGACAAAATTTCCGCCAGCGTAAAAGTACTTGATTCTAGATTGTCGAAATGTATTTTTTTCTTGAAATCTGGGCAATCTAAGGGCCAAATTCGGATCTATAGCTCCTGTCGAGTTGCTTAGGACACCTTTATCGGCTGAAACCGTTACATGACCACAAGCAACTCGACTCGCAAAGTAAGAATGCATCCTTACTTTGCTATATCATCACTCACCGGGCAAGCGCAGTTGTGAACAGACTCAAGTCTTTATTTTCTAAAAAGCCGCTGGGGGTTGGCATTGAGCTAACGCCAGAGCGGATTAATATCGCTCGCCTGACCAAACAGGGACAGACCCTCAAGCTGCAAACGTTGGCCACGGCTGAAATTCCGGAGGGCGTTTTTGAAGAAGGGCAGATTGTCGATAGCAGTACGATGGCTGAAATTATTCAGGCGACACTGGCTGAAAACAAAATCAAAGCTAAGCAAGCAACTGCGGCTGTGCCAGGCCGAGCGGTTACCCGCGTGATTCCGGTGCCAGCGGAGCTAGACGATAGCGAGCTGCGAGAGATGGTGCTCAACCAGGAAGCCAGTCTGTATCTGCCTTTCCCTCGTGACGAGGCGGATGTGGACTACCAAAAGCTGGGCTTCTTTGTCGATAGTGACGGCATTGAAAAGGTGCAGGTGCTGCTAGTCGCCGTCAAAAAAGAAATTACTGACAGCTACGCTGAGACGTTTGCCCAGGCAGGCATCAATCTCAATGTGCTGGAGACCAGCAGTTTTGCGCTGATTCGCACCATTCGCGAGCAGCTGCGGCAATTTACCTCGCAGGAAGCGGTCGCCATTGTCGATATTCAATATGAAAGCACTGAAATTTCGATTGTTGTCGATGGCATTCCGCACTTTTCGCGCACGGTGCCGCTGGGTGCCGCCCAAATCCAGAGTGCCTTGAGCCGGGCGATGAACTTGCCCCCCTCTCGCAATGCCGATTTGCTAGAGGGCATGACCATTCCATCGGGGCCGATGGCTGCCCCTAAAGCCGGGATGAATCCGGGTACAACGGCAATGTTAAGGGTTTTGGGCGAACTCTCTGACGAGCTGCGGCGCTCCATTGATTTTTATCTCAATCAGGGAGAGGACATGGAGGTGGTGCAGCTGCTGCTGGCTGGCCCCGGTAGCGTGATTGGCAACTTAGATGAGTTTCTGACTCAGCGCTTGGGGCTAGCGGCCACCGTCATTGATCCGGTTGACTCGCTGGCCATTCAGATAGAGACGGATCTATCACCTGCTCAGCGCTCAGGACTGGCTACGGTACTGGGTTTAGGCCTTAGAGAAATATAGAGGGGGTTGGGGCCATGTACGGGATTGACATTAACTTTTTAAATGATCGCGCTGATCGGCCAGTAGATGTGGCTGTTTCGGTCAGGCGACCGGCAGTCAGCATGGCTGGCAAGACGCCGATGCTGATTGGGTTGGCCTGTGCGATCGCCGCTATAGCAGGCGTTGGCGGCTACTGGGTGATTTTGCAAAGCCAGCAAAAAAGCCTGACCGCTCAGCAGTCCCAGCTCGACGCGCAGCTGAGCGAACTCCAGCAAAAGCTGGCTCAAGTCGATACTGTGCGTCAGCAAACCGCAGCTATTGAGACTGAAATTCAGGCGCTCGCCAGCGTATTTGAGCGGATTCGGCCCTGGTCTGCGATCGTTCGCGACGTTCAGGGGCGAATTCCGAGCCGCGCCCAAATCTCGCGCTTTGCCCAGACTGAGCCCACCGAAGAGGGAAGCACTGTCGGCGGCATTGAGCTAGCAGGTAACGCCTGCTCGTTTAGCGATGTCAACGACTTCTTGCTGACGCTAAAAAATTCACCCTTTTTAGAGGCAGACTCTATGAAAATCACCGATGCCACGCTGGGTGAACCCATACCGGGCCGCTGCCCTGGCGAGGTAGACAATGGCAGCCCACTAGCGCTAGTGAGCTACACCCTAACCGGAGACATCAAGAGCATTCCGGCAGCGGCCCTGCTCGATGAGCTAAACCGCCAGCAAGAATCAACCGGGCTAGCTGCTCGCATTCGTGCCCTTCAAGCCACAGGAGCAATTGAATAATGACTGCCGTTGGAGATTTTGTTCCCCCCAATGATGCTGATTTTATTGACGAACCGGTAAATCCGGTGGTCTTTGGGATTGAGCTGTCGCCCAAAATCTTGGGCATATTGATTGCGCTGTTAGGACTAGGCGGTGCTATCTATCTATTTGTCAAAGTAGTGCAGCCCGTCGCTGAGGCCAATGCCACGCTGCGCGCAGACATTGCCACAAAAGAGGGCCAGCTAGTCTCTCAGGCCCAAGAGCTTGAAGACATTGCTCAAGTCGAAGCGGCACTGGCCGCCGCCATGGATCGCCGTCGCAGCGTCTACTCGCTGTTTGCCAGCGAAGAGACTATGGACACGCTGCTGCTAGACATCAACCAGCGCATAGAAAGCAGCAACGCCGCCCTCAGCGGTGTCCGCAATCAGGTGCGGCAGCGCGGCATTCCCGCCATTTTGGTTGAGGCTAAGCTGGAAACCTTTAAGCCGGGTGACCAGGCGGTAATCGAAGACGGTTCTCTAGGCGAAGCGGTCAACGGCAAGCTCAAGCGTGAGACCTACTCCGTCAGCTTTTCGGGCGACTACGCCCAAACCCAGTCGATTTTGCGTAATCTAGAGCGCTTGGAGCCGCTGTTGTTGATCCGCAGCTTTGACGTTACTAGCGGTGAGCCGGTGGCCGAGACGGTGATTGGCTCTGGGGGGCAGGTGGTGGTGCAGCCCAAAGTACCGATCACCACTACCTTTGAAATCGATGCGCTGCTGCCCACCGCCGACGCCGACCTGCCGCCAGAGATAGCAGCCCCGCCCGCTGATGCTGAGTCCGCTGATTCGGCTGAACCTGCCCCGCCTGCTGAAGGCGGTTAACCTCGCTTAGTCCAACGAGATCAGCTCAACTCAATCAATTTGCTCAACGCCTGCTCTAAACAAGGCTACAAGCTACACACTTTTTTAATCCACCGCTAGTTCTGACTCAAGGAGTGACCTGTGAAACGCCGTCCTAATTTTAGAAATTTAATGGCTGTGGGGGCTTTAGCTACGCTGGCTGGTCCTTTAGCCATCGTTCTACCTGTCGGCCTGTCGGCGATCGCCGCCACCGCTATTAAAGGGACTACCGTAGAGGGAGTTGCCCTACGCAAAACCAATGCTGGCCTGGTGCTGACTCTGGAGACTTCTGGGGATGTGCCTCAGGTCATTACAGCTCGCTCTGGTAAAACGCTACAGGCCGATATCGCTCACGCTCAGCTCCAGCTGCCCCACGGCCAAAGCTTTACTCAGAAGAATCCGGCACCTGGGATTGAGTCGGTTCAGCTAGAGGCGATTTCTCCTAGCCACGTCCGGCTAACAGTCAACGGCAGTGAGCAAGCACCGCTCAGTACGATTCAAAAGCCAGCAGGCCGAAAATCGGCAGGCGAAAGCGTCTTAATCAATCTAGATACTCGTCCGGGGGCAAAGGCCGTGCCCTCTGAGCTACCCGATACACTTCGCCTACGCCCAGCTGCCGCACCCGCCGCTGACGAAGACAACGAACCCATTGAACTGGCTCAAGCCCAGCAAAACGAAGCAACTCCAGATATTTTGATACCCAACCCCGGTGTGGTTATCGATGGCGTGCCCGTCACTGCACCTAGCCTCAACGGAGCGCCGCCCTTTCTACCTAGAGCCGTCGCGCCCCCGGTTGGCGATCTTTCAGTATCTGATATCGACTCCACTCTGGATACTATTGACCTGGGCACAGCTGAGCGAGTTCCTCGGCTGGTTTTGCGAGATGCGTCTGCCCGTGAAGTGCTGTCTCTACTCGCTCGGGCTGCCGGGCTAAACCTGGCCTTCACCACAGCTGACGGAGAAGACGTCGCAGAAGATGTCAAAGTCTCGCTCGATATTGAAAATGAGCCGGTGCAGAATGTTTTTAACTACGTGCTTCAGATCTCTGGCCTGGAAGCTAACAAGGTTGGGCGAACAATTTTTGTTGGCCCACGCTTGCCCAACAGCGCCCGCAATGTTTTAGTTCGCAGTGTCCGGCTCAACCAGGTAGATGTGGCTAGCGCGCTCAACTTTTTGGTGGCAATGGGCGCTGAGACGGCGGTCTCTAGAGAGCGCTTGGTCACCAGCGTCAATGCGGTAGCCGTCGGCGATGGGACAGACGTGAGCGAAACCCAAACTACGACCGAATCTCGACTAGAAAACCAGCGGGCTGATTTTGAAGATTCTAATCCGCTGCTGAGGGGATTGCAGGTCATCGGTGATGAGCGGACTAACTCACTAACGCTGATTGGTACGCCTCGCCAGATTGAGATTGCCACCTCTCAACTCGTTCAGCTCGATCTGCGCCGTCGTCAGGTCGCTGTCAATCTGCGGGTGATCGATGTCAACCTGAATGCAATTGACGCTTTTGGCACTAGCTTTTCCTATGGGGCGGGAGATACCAGCCTGATCCAAACAGGTGGGCTTGGTTTGATCAACTTTGGCGGTAGCAATCCAGCTTCGACCAATCTACAAACTTCTCAGGTGGGTCGAGGTCTTGCACCTATTTTCGGTTCTGCTCCGCTTACCATTGCTTCCCAGTTTTTGGCACAGTTGCAGGCAGTTATAACCAATGGCCAAGCTAAAATTGTCACCGACCCAACGCTAGTCGTTCAAGAGGGGCAAACCGCTGCTGTGCAGCTTACTCAAGAGGTGATAACCAACATTGAAATTGAGCGGGAAGTCACTGATGCCGGTATCTTAACAACCACCACTTTTGAAAAAGAAGACGCTGGCCTAAACCTACAGGTGCAAATCGATCGTATCGACGACAACGGTTTTGTCAATTTATCGGTTGCCCCCAGTATCTCAGCGCCAACAGACACATTCCAAGTCAGTGACGTAGGGACAGCCATTCTCTTAGCAAAGCGTCAGCTCACCTCTGGCCAAATTCGGGTGAGAGATGGGCAAACTCTCGTACTTTCTGGCATTATTCAGGAGTCTGATCGGGTAACAACTTCTAAAGTGCCGATTCTAGGAGATATTCCAATACTGGGAGCGCTGTTTAGAAGTACCAATCGCAACAACGACCGGCGTGAGCTGATTGTGCTGCTGACACCGCAGATTATTGATGATTCTGATTCGAGCGTGTATGGCTATAGCTATACGCCGGGTGAAGATGTGCAAGAGCTGTTAGAGGAACGACAAAATCGGTAAAAGCGGCAATCAGAGCAGCTTTCGGTAAATTCAGTCTGGCCTATCCATCCATAGCCTATCGATCCGTTAGAGTCGAGAAGACGCCCGTTAGATGTGTATCTAACGGGCGTTTTGAGATCAGGGCCGATGTGAGCGCTCAACTGTGTGGGGAGAGTCACGAATGCTGCTGCCAAAAGCGCTGATGAACGGCGGCAATTTCGGCTTCGACTTCGGGAATTGGGCCTTGAACGGCGATCGCCTTCTGCCCCCGCTCAAACACCTCTCGGCAAGGCAAATTCAGCGTTGGATTTTCAGCATGATTACCGGTGAGTTCGAGCAAACGCGCTTCAGAGAGTCCGTAGACTAGCCGCCCGACATTGGCCCAGTACTGAGTGGCTGCGCACATCGCGCAGGGCTCAACCGTTGTGTAAAGCGTGCAGTTCCATAGATAGTCGGCGCTGAAGTTGGTGACCGCCGTCCTGATTAAGACGGCCTCGGCGTGGTTGACTGTATCTACATTGCCCTGAGTGAGCAGCACCGTTTCGTCATCTGGGGCGACCAAGATTGCGCCGAAGGGATGATGGCCAAAGGTTTGGGCGCGGAGAGCAATTTGGTTGGCGTGCTGGAGGTGGTGGATGAGCTGAGGGGAGGGCGG
Organism: Phormidesmidales cyanobacterium; assembly: GCA_038260635.1. Classification (GTDB taxonomy): domain Bacteria; phylum Cyanobacteriota; class Cyanobacteriia; order Phormidesmidales; family Phormidesmidaceae; genus Phormidesmis. Next base: position 1,152 of record JBBSNR010000036.1, on the reverse strand, counting down.
CATGGGTGATGAGGCAGGGAGCAGAGGATTTAGTAAATTTAATCACCGAATGATGTGCTTTAATTCACTTACTTTAAAGGCCAAACTGAAGAGTGCGACTCAGGATATATCTTATGGCGAATCACTTCAATCGACGCCGGTTTTTGGGGTACGGAGCAGCGACAGCTGTTAGCAGCATTCTGCTCAAGGCCTGTGCTTCGCCTACGACAGAAGCGGGTGCGGATGACGCAGCAGAGGATGCTACGCCAAAACCCAGCAGTCTCGCGATTGTTCTCCCCGGAACCATTACAGACGGCGGGTGGAATCAGCTCGGCTACGAAGGGGTGAAGCGGGCTGGCGATGAGCTGGGCATTGAAGTGGCCTATGTGGAGCAGGTAGATAATGCTGACCAGACCGAATCTTTGGCTGATTTTGCCCGCCAGGACTATAGCCTGATAGTCGGTCATGGCGGCCAGTTTGATGCGGCAATTGAGCAGGTGGCGGCTGAGTTCCCGGAGTCTTTCTTTTTGGGCGTGAATGGTGATATTGAGGGAGACAACTACGCCTGCGTGCGCACTAACTACAATCAGATGCTGTATCTCAGCGGCATGATTGGCGCGGCGATGAGTAAGACTAAGAAGCTGGCCTACCTTGCTGGGATGGAGTTTAAATCGACTCAGCAGCAGGGGGCAGCGATGGATCTGGGGGCCAAGGCGATGGATCCAAGTGCTGAAGTGGTGTCGAGCTTTGTCGGAGACTTTAACGATATTGCTAAGGCCAAAGAGTCCGCGCTGGCGCTGATTGCGAGCGGCGTGGATGTGATTTTTCACAATTTGGACAATTCGGCTCCGGCAGTTTTGCAGGCTTGTGAAGAGGCCGGTATCTACGCTATTGGTAACAATGTCGATCAGTTTGAGCTAGCGCCCAAAGCGATTTTGACCAGCGCGATTCAAGATATTGGCGGGGCGATTACGATGGTGGCGGAGCTATCGGCGACCGATGAGATTGAAGGCAAGAAGTATGTGATTGGGTTGGAAACTCCTGAGCTGGTGAGGTTTGGTACTTTTAATGAAGCTGTGCCATCGGAACTCAGAGAGCAGGTGGATAAAGTGGCGGCTGATATGGTGGCTGACAAGCTGACGTTTGAAGAGGTCGAGGAAAACGGCAAGGCTT
>JBBSNR010000035.1:0-14348 GCA_038260635.1 Phormidesmidales cyanobacterium | reverse complement strand
GCAAATACCATATCTGGCCAGCCCTGCTGCGGCTTCACCAAATCTACCGTGGCATGGCTTGTGAGCACCTGATAGAGCTGATTCCACTGAGCCTCGGCCCGCTCCCGCGATGAGCGGTGAATGTTGCCCTCCATCCACGGATTGATTACGTAGTCCACATCGTAATGGTGGGGCGGGCACATCAAAATTCGTACGGCGTCAGTCATGTTAATCCTTAAAATTGCAGCCTTTGTGTAGTGCTTCTGTTCTTAGCGATACTCAGATCAAATATAAAGTCTTTCTATATCTGAAAACAAATCATCTCACAACAGAATAGCCACCGCTGCGCAACAGAATAGAAATATTTTCTGGGCTCTATGGCCTTTCATGACCTCACGCGACGGCTACGGTCAGGTTAGCAGCGGCCTATCTAGGCTAGCTCAGGTGCTGCCGCTGCTCACTGACCCATGAAGTCTCCGTACCAATGTTAGGGAACCATAACTAATAGGCCGCTGACTGACTGACTCGGATTAAAAACGGTGCTGTACAATACCGTTAGTTGCTAAAAAAAGCACTGAGCTTTACATCCGTATCCTGACTTTTGGCTACAGCCTGATCGCTATCTCCAGTAAAATCTGCCAGGAAAATCTGATATACAAGTCCCTGTTTCATCAGGAAAGCTGTAGCGATTCTGGTGAGTTTAACAAGATGCCCGAGTCGCCTTTACTAGCCCTTATCTCTCCTCTTTAACTAGATATGGCAACGATGCATCAGCTCCCTTAAGAATTTGATTTGAACTGTATTTGATTTGAACTGTTTAGACCGCTGAAGCCCCCTCGGGACGACAATGCTTTTTATCCACAGAGCGTTTAAGCAAAAGAGCTAGATTCACCCCTGCTTTACGTTCTAATTCATTCTTGAGGACACTACCATGCTTGCAGAGCGTCAGTATTCCATTTGCTCCATTCAAGACGAAGTCCGAGCGCTAGTCACCAAGGGATCGGTTGGCCGGCAGCACCAAATTTACTCCCTTTCGCGATATTTTAGCGATCGCGAGTGGCAGCAAGTCGGACAGGTTTTAGAAACTAACGACTATCTTTTGAGAGACTGTGTCGTCGATTTGATTGGTCAAGAATCCTGGCTGAACGACTGAGGCTGCTCTGTCGTTGGGTCTTAAAGCTAGTCCCGGCTGGTAACAGGGGGCTTATCGCTATCTGCTGCGCCCACCTGGTAAGCGATGGCGTAGGGATCGTCTACTTTTTTAGAAGCCCGTCTAAGCTCTAGCCCGATCACATTGCCGTCTTCGTCATAGTCCAAAATCAATCCAGGCGCGATCTGAGTTGTCTCTTCGATTAAGGTTTCATTAAATGAGACCTGCAAGATGTCTTTGTCTGGATCGTAAATCACTTTCATAGGGTGCTTTTCACTGCGTTCGACGGGCCTGTTGACTATTTAGATTTAAGCTTTAGACGTAAGCTGGCTGTCCCGATTTGACCCTACTTTACCCCGCTATGATCTTGTAGACATTCTATAGATTTTTGTCAGTAGTGTCTGTTGCAGAACGAGGCTCCCCTTTAAATTAATCTAGTGACTCTAGGCTGACTTAAAGCCTAGAGAAAGGTAGTCGAGACCGTGCTGTATTGTTGAGTACAGGCGATAGGCCACTCCACTTGATTAATATTTAAACCTTATGTCCCATTCTGACTGGGTGTCGTCGTCATCGCACTCTACTGTTCGCCCAATTGGGGTTTATGTTTTATCTGGGCTAGCGGTTGACCAGGGCCGTTTGCTGGCAGTCGATACCCTGCGGGGGTATCTGGTCGAAATCGATCCGTGCACCGACAATACGACAATTCTCAACCCTCACAACGTCGCTGATTGGATTGGGGTGACGGGTCTGGCGATCTGGCAAGATCAGCTGTGGCTGGCGAAGGGCGAGGAAATCTTTTGGTGCGATCGCCCCAGCCCAGACCGAGCAGCGGACGCTCCGCTGACGCTGACTGCTTTTGCCCGACTGCCCTACCCCGCCAACGGACTAGCCGTTTGGGAAGATCAGGTGTATGTAACCTGCCAGAAGTCAGGCTATATCCACATTTTTGATCGCAGCAGCGGCGATCGCACTGGCAAAATGCGTCAGCCCGGCATCGGCGCTGAAAATATTACGGCCACTAGAGACACGCTTTGGGTGTGCGATCGCGAGGAACAAAGCGTCTACTGCCTGGACAGGGCCACTGGCAGCGTTTTCTTTAGCGCGCTTACCCCCTTTAGCTCTCCTATGGGGATTGCCTTCTATCCTTCAACTAAGGACGCTGTAGAACCCACGGGTAAAGACGCCTTAGAAACAGGCAACCATATTTGCTACATCGCCTACGCTGACGAGGAGCCCTACATTCGAGATGATCCCAACGCCGAATCACCCCATCAGCTGACCTTTCGCGATCGCACTTTCATTCACCCACTGCACATCTACTACAACCCCGAGCAGCACTACGCCCTCTCCAATGGCTACTTGGTAGAGCTGTCTTATGTGGAAGAACTCCTACCGCTAGAATCCATCCCGCCGCTGCACAACGTGGAGTGGCGAATTGCCCTGCCCGCTGACACGCTCAGGCAGCGAGTGCGCCATGTAGAAGCGATTGGCCATCCCTTTACCGAAGAAGTGCAAGACGGGCAGCGAGTGGCTGTCTTCAAATTTGACACGCTCGATCCGCATCAGGGTGGGTTAGTCGGCTGGAAGGCTGTCCTCGAAATGTACAGCATTAAGTACAACCTCTCTCCTGCCGATGTTGAGGAAGTGCCGCTGCTCTCGGAAGACTTTCAGCAGCGATACCTGGTGGATGACGACGAGCTATCGATGGATACAGCCACCATTCGCCAGGCTGCCAAAGAAGCCAGCGGCAGCGAAACCAACATTTTGCGAAAGATGCTCAAAATTCGCAACTATGTCTACGACCGGCTGTCTTATGGCATTCAGCCCAAAATTGACACTCCCGATATTGCGCTCGAACGCGGCGTGGGCTCCTGCGGTGAATATGTGGGCGTGCTGCTGGCGCTGACCCGGCTGAATGGCATTGCCTGCCGCACGATTGGCCGCTACAAGTGTCCGCCCTATCCCGAACGGCGCAACCTGCCGCTAGAGCCTGACTTTAACCATGTTTGGCTAGAATTTTATGTGCCTGGCATTGGCTGGCTGCCGATGGAGTCCAATGTAGACGATGTGATTGACCGGGGGCCCTATCCGACTCGGTTTTTTATGGGGCTGGCCTGGTACCATACCGAACTGGGTAAAGGCATTCCGTTTACCAAGCTCAAAGCCGACGATAAGCCTGAGAAGATGTCGCTAGGCGATCTGGCTATCAACCATATTCGCTTTACTATACTGGATGAACTGCGCCCCGGCGCTCCTAAGCTTTAACTATGTCTCAGCCTTATTCTCTGATGATTCACGGGGGGGCGGGTGCCCTCGAAGACCTTAAATACGAAGCGAGCGAGGCCGAATTTAAAGCCAGTATTACCGCCATTTTGGAGCAGGGCCGTGAGCGTTTGGAAGCTGGCGCTGCGGCGCTAGATGTCGTTGAGTATTGCGTCAATCTTTTAGAAGACAATCCGCTCTACAATGCGGGCAAAGGCTCTGTTTTGAATGAAAACGGCCAGGTTGAGATGGATGCGGCGCTGATGGAGGGGAAAGAGCTGAAAGCGGGGGCGATCGCCTGCATCAAAAACATCAAAAACCCGATCTCCTTGGCCCGTCTGGTCTTAGAAAAAAGCAGCCATGTCATGCTGGCCGCTGAAGGCGCGATGGAGTTTGCCAAGTTTTGCAAAGTAGAGCCCTACCCAGACGACTACTTCATTACCGAGTCGCGGGTGAAGCAGCTCAAAGAAGCCCAGGCAGCAGGCGTGATGATGCTCGACCATGAGAAAATTAAGCCCGCCCAAAAGCTAGGGACGGTGGGCGCGGTGGCGCGTGACATTCACGGCAATTTAGCCGCCGCCACTTCAACTGGCGGACTGGTCAATAAGCGGTGGGGCCGGGTCGGTGACACGCCTGTGATTGGTGCTGGGGTATTTGCCGATAATGAGACCTGTGCGGTGTCGGCCACTGGCTATGGAGAGCAGTTTTTGCGCACAGTTTTGTCCAAGACTGTCTCGGACTTCGTCTACTTCAAGGGCATGGATGCGGCGGCGGCGGCTGAAGCGGGCATTCAGTATTTGGTGGATAAAGTGCAGGGCGACGGCGGTGTGATTGTGATTGATAGAGGCGGGCGCTGTGCGGCGGCTCAGTCTACCTCGGGGCTGATTCACGGCTGGATAGAGGCGGGCGGCGAGGCTCACTGTAAGTTGGGGTAGTAGGAGAGCCATCGCTGAACGCAACTAAACGACAGCTCAGGCAGGTTTCTCAAAGAACATCAGATGCTGCTGCGGCAAACGATCATCCGTCTTCACCCAGGTTAGCCCCGCAGCGGTCAGTTCCTTTTTAACCTGTCTTTGAGACATCTTATGATGCTTTTTAATCAGCACCAGCGGATTCTCGGCGCGATATTCGGCAAGCACCACCTGTCCGCCCGGCTTTAGCGCGCTGACAATGCCTGCCATCATTTCCTGAGGATAGGCAAACTCATGGTACGCATCAAACATCACTGCTAGGTTGATGCTTTCGGGCGCTAGCTGCGGGTCGGACTCGGTACCTAACACGGTCTCTACATTGTCCACGCCGTACTTATCGCGCTCGGCCTCTAACAGCGCTAGCATTTCTGGCTGCACATCGACTGCGACTACCTTGCCCTGGTCTACCCATTTGGCGAGCTGAAAGCTGATGTATCCCATGCCTGCCCCAATGTCGGCAACGACATCATCGCGCTGGAGCTGGAGGGCATCGACTGCCATGTCTGAGCGCTCTTCGGTGGTGCGACTGGGGCGGGCCAGCCAGTTTGCGCCCTGATAGCCCATTACCTGAGCGATTTCACGGCCATAGTACACTTTGCCGATGCCGTCTGAGCTGGGTGATTTGTAGGTGTAGGTGCCGTCTGTGGTGGCGTTGACTGTGGCATTAGCGGTGCAGCCGAGGGTGAGCAGTAGCAGCAGGCACACGCTGAGCAGTTGAGCTAGGCGGGGTCGCCTGCGAGAGATAAAGGTCATAGAGGGAAAGCGATCGCAGCCTTTGTAGATTAACGTCTTTATTGTGCGTCATGTTTGGGTTGCGATCGCCTGCTATCTCATTCGCAAGGTGATAGGGGTTAAACAAATTGCTGGTCGATGATACCAGCCGCCCTACTCTGCGAGAAGGCAAAGCCTACGACTACGCTCAGGGTTCGGTGTCAGCATCCCCGCTGGCTGAGCGCAGCCGAAACCACAACCTACCGGTCTACAAGGTTTGTCTGTCTCAATAAACGGCCCTATTTTACGCTCACGCGCTTGGTCAAAATGGCCATTACTTCATTCGGGCGACCGGTAGAGATAGGCTGGCTCCAGTCGTTGGGCTCGGCGTAGCGGCATTTGTGCAGGTGCTTGATGGTGGCTTGCACGGCGGTAAGCCTACCAAATAGCAGGTGGCGCACGGGTTCGGCTTGGCCAGATGGGGCGGCAGCGGGCACAGTGGACGCGGGTGCGCCCTGAGTAGCAGGAGTAAACATGGGTGTTCTGGGTTCCGTAAATAGAGGGTTTAAGGAAACCCAGAACTCGCGAATCCTTAGCCGCCCGCAGAGATGACGTGCATATCGGGGTGGCTAAAGAGTACATTTACTCTTAGCGTCCGAGATTGACTGGTAATCTTGGGGGTTAGCCGTCGGTTAGGTGCTGTTACACCTGCCGATGGCGCTAAGTCATGTTGAGTTCTGAGTAAGGCGGCGATGTAGCATCACAACCTTAGAACTGATAATAAGCGCATTTTCCTGTAAAGGCAAGTGGTAAGTAGTGCTGAGGCGTTAGGGCGGGTTCCCTTAAAACTACGTTTACGCATGCACGCTTAACGTAGTTTTTGGGGACACTATAGACCGCGTGATCAGATACTCCAAAAGCATTCTCTACGTATCCATTAATACGTCAATACTTTCTACCTTTGGTGCCCGAATATGGGGAAGGATTCCTCCTGAGTGCTTGAGACTGTATATTAACTACAGAAAGCAAATCCATAGTGTCTAACTAGCAATGCCTACTAATCAATCCAATGTTCCGATTGCATTAGCAATTCAGAGCTTGCGGCGGGAACTGTCACAAGCTCTGACCGAGGGGGAGGGACAAAACATACGTTTTGAGCTGGGGCCGATAGAGATAGAGTTTCAAGTCGAAGTTTCTTGGGATACGAAAGTAAAGGGCTCGGGCAAAGGCGGCATAACTTTTGGCGTTATTTCCTTAGGTGAAGCGTCAGGAGAAGTTGAAGCAAACTATACAAAGGGGAGAACACACAAAATAAAGTTAATCTTGGATCCTGTCAACTCCGAAGGAGGTAATGTTAAAGTCTCAGCGGCAGATGCTAGACAACGTCCTGATTAGCCTGAAAGTGTCGAATATGAGAAGAGAGTTTATTGAGCATGGTGCTTGATGAAAAGCGAGTCGCAGAAATTTGGGTTCAAGGTACTTGTGAAAGGGGCACTGGATATGTGCTTTGTGACGGCTGTTTACTAACTGCACAGCATGTCATCAAAGGTTGCGGCAAAAGTGGCGTAGAGTTTAGGCTGTTGAGCGTCGATCAACAAAATATGAATGACTGGATATCAGCAAAAGTTATCTGGGAAAATTTTAAATTCGATCTGGCATTGTTGGTATTCTCAGAAAAATTAGAAGAAGAAGCCGTCTTGCCCTTGATCGATGAGCTTGCCTTGAAAACCAGATTATACTGTAGAACCTGTGGATTTCCTTCGTTTAGAAAGGGAAAGAATAAAGAAGACAAAGAAATTTTTCATCCTTATCCATTAGAGGGATGGATTAAACCGCTTGCTTTGCCAAAAGATCCGGGTCAACTTTTACTCGAAATCGAAGGAAGTACACCCAGTTCGATAGAGAGATGGCGAGGATTATCGGGCTCTGCTGTATTCACACATGATGGTAATTTGATTGGCGTCGTCACTCAAGGTTCCGAGGAGTTAAGAGGAAAACAGCTAGAAGTAATCGCCCTGAAAGACGTAATCGAAAAAGATTCTAGCTTCTCTGCTAAAATCTCGCAGTTTTTTGAGAGAGAACTACTTTTCGCTAGCAGCAAGAAATCTGCCGCAAAGAAAGCACATGACGCACACTTTGACCTGATTGAGTTGAATCTAAAGAAAGGGCGTACGGCTCTTGAAGCTGTTTTAATCGACACGGAAATTGAGCGCTGCAAACGCCGTGAAGAAGAGTGGACTCATATGGCTTCCAGCATTGAGATATCTACTCTACCCCAAAAGAAATTTTTAGATTTGCTTCGCCTTATAGAGGAGAGTCATGAGAACATTTTTTGGGATGCATGGCAGAAAACAGCAGTTAGAAAAAACTGGAGTAGAATTTCGGATGTAGAAGAGGTATACGTCCTTTTGTGTCGATCAAAAGATTCAGATAAAAACATAAAAGTATTCTTATCCTCAGTGTACCATTCGCTCACCGAAAAGGGGCAGAAAGGATACATAGAACAACTTGCGAGTCTTTCGAGAGTAGTGCATGGGCTTGATTTTGATGATGTTTCAGCTCTTGCCTTAGGTTCAGGCATAAAGAAATCAGGCAACAATACTGTATGTAGTCTGCTTGTAAAAGTAAAGCCAATTCAACAACCGAAAGACGATTTCCCCTCTTATACTATAACTATCTGGCTAATCAAGGAGAACAACCTATATCAAGAGCGATTTAGAAGCACGGAGATTCATCCAGTCAGTTTGAACAGTTACAGTGAAAAGCTAGTAGATTCAGCACTATGCAAGATTAAGTCTAAAGACCCTGAAGTTCAATCCTCAGCCATCAAGCAAACACTCTCTGAATTAATAAATGATCTATGGGGATTAAAAAATAAGAGCCTTGGCTTGAGAAAAATCAAACCAGACATCATTTTTTGTGTTCCAACACAGCTCCTGGATATAGATTTTCATAATATGAAACTGGGCGGGATTTCCTTTATGGGAATTAAACTATCTGTTTTCGTAAGCTGCTTAGAGCGGTATGAAGGAGGAAAACTCGACGATTACAGGAATGAATGGATTGAGCGCTGGCAGGTGCTAGAAGCTCGTCAAGAAGAGATTTGTCTTGATTGCTTTGAAAAGCATACTGAAGAAGTTGATATTACTTGCCCCTTTAAACTCAACAGCTGGCTAGAAAGACAGGCACATATTCGGACAGAAAGTAGACCGATCGTAGGTCTTGGGTTTTACTCCCCATATAAAGGTCTTATGAGTGTCTTTAAAAACCTATTGATGAACGGCTTGCCTATTGTGTTCTGGCCTAAACAGCCCCTTGAAGAGTTAGGTATGGCCAACCTAGAGAGTAGTTTGGAAGTCATTCCATCAGATCTTTCGAGTGCGTTTAAGCGATATAGAGCTATGTCTGAAGATGAAGACGCTGGTACTGTCTCACTTCTACTTGACAACCCGTATTTCCCTCCCCCAGATTGCGAAATTGACTACTATTAAAGGCCGATACCATGAGCAATAAAACTGAATCTTGGTTCAAATTTATGGGTGATGGAGTCAAGCGCAAGTTTGTGCCGCCTGAGCCGCCGCCGTGGCGTCAATTTGCTAGTGGCAGCGATAACCCTCGGCTGAAGCGTGGGAAAAACTTTATACCACCCAAAGGTGCTTTGCAACTGATTAATGCGGCGATCTACCTGCGCCGTCCTTTGTTGGTGACAGGTAAGCCTGGGACCGGTAAGACATCTCTGGCATACGCCTTGGCCGAAGAACTGAGCCTGGACATATTGCGTTGGAATATTGGTACTCGCAGCATTCTGAAGGATGCCCTCTATCGATATGATGCGATCTCACGAGTTCAAGACGGAAAGAAGCCCACTGACATTGGCGATTACATGCGTCTCGGGCCTCTAGGTTCCGCCTTTTGGGCGCAGCCCAATAAACCAAAGGTGTTGCTGGTAGATGAAATTGACAAAAGCGATATTGATTTACCCAACGACCTACTGCATGTTCTTGAAGAAGGCCGCTTTGAGGTACCTGAGCTGCAACGCATCAAAGAGCTAGCTGGCCAGCCAATCACTATTGCGACTGAGATAGAAGAAGAGGCCAAGATTGTAAATGGGGAAGTTATCTGCAAAGAGTTTCCCTTTGTTGTCATGACCAGTAACGGAGAGCGAGACTTTCCACCGGCTTTCTTGCGCCGATGTCTTCGCCTTGAGATGGAGGAGCCGGATATTGATCAGCTTCGCCAAATTGTAACTGGCTACCTAGGAGAAAAAGTTCAAAAAGAGTATGACTGGATAATCGAGGAATTTTGTGACCAACGAGACGGCAAAGTTCTGGCAACAGATCAATTATTGAACGCAGTACATTTAGTCTCAAAAGGAAATATTGATGGCGCTCAGAGCCTTGAGGATCTCAAGGCATCGCTTTTAACCGATGTGTTTCGACCTCTTGATTAGTCATGACTGATTCGCTACATTACTTTCTACAATGCTTACGCAGGGCCGACAGCAGTTTGTCGGCTGGAGTGGGCTTGAGCCCAGGGATTGAAGAAATAGCCGATATGCTCTGGTTGGCGGATCGCCTAGAGGGGCCGACTGATTCGGAGGAGCCGATTGATAATGAATCGGATGCTCCCGAGGACTTTGGTCAGGCTGAAACCGAACTGGAACCGGATAGGTCAAGCGAGGTGGCTAGTATCTCCAACGTGTCGGAAACAACCCGGCAAAAAGCCTCAGATAAGCTGTTCGTCAGTTCCACCCGATCTTCAGCGAAGCCCCTGATGATCCCGGCAGCAGCAGCTTTGCGTCAGCCTTTGAAACTGGCCCGGTCGTTACGGGCGTTGGCGCGGAAGATAGAGTCTCGAACACAGGAGGTTATTGATGAGGAAGCGACAGCGATCGCGATCGCAGAGAAAAACCCGGTTGGTATTGTCAGCAGACCAGCCAAAGAAAGATGGCTGGACTTAGAACTAATCGTTGAGCACTCGCGTGTCGCAGCACTCTGGGAGCAAACTAGCAAAGAATTTATAGAATTACTAGAGTGCTTGGGAGCGTTTAGGACGGTTCGTGTTTGGACTTTAAGAACCTACACGGATAAAGAAGGCAAATATGAGCCACGTTTAACATCAGGAATACGTGAATCTGAGGGAAAAGGCACTAGAGTCGGGAAGCCAAAGGAACTTGTTGACTCATCAGGGCGGCGATTGGTCATGCTGCTCAGTGATTGTATCTCCCCTTTATGGAGGCAGGGGCTAATTCATAATTGGTTAGCTGACTGGGGAAGGAATGGGCCGATGGTCATTATCCAGTGGTTCCCGGCAGCGTATTGGGCACGGACTGGATTGAAGTCTGGGGATGAGGTATGGTTGAGCGCGCTCTATCCGGGAATTCCAAGTAATCGACTGACCCGTCAGTACATAGGGTTGAATCCGGAGGAATGGGTGGAGTTGAGTGAAAGGACTTTCAAAACTCAGTCTTTTGTGGTTCCAGTGGCAAGTTTGGAGTCGGATGATTTGGTTAATTGGTCACGAGTAGTGGCAGGTTTTGGAGGTGTTCAGGTACAGGGGCGACGGTTTGAGCTAAGTTTAGACGGTGTCCAGTGGCGAGGACCAGCTAAGATACTCCGGCAGTTACCAAGTTCTGGAACCGAACGAGTTCGGCTTTTCTTAGAAACCGCGTCGGAGTTGGCGAAGGAACTAGTGAGATTAATGTCGCTGGGGCCAGTATCGCCAGAAATCACAAATTTGATTCAGGAAACGCTATTGCCACAGTCGGGTACAGTGCATGTGGCAGAAGTCTTTTTAAGTGGTTTGCTGGAGGCGACAGACTTTGACTCCTATCAGTTTGTACCAGGTGTACAGGAATTGCTTCGCGAGTCGGCGATTGAGGTTGATGAAAGATTAGTCTTCCGAGTGTTGTCCCAGTACATCTCAGATCGCTACAGAAGGACACCACGAGAGTTCAAGGTTTTTTTACAAAAGCACGGTGATTGGAGTGACGAACAGTGGAATAGAATAGAGGGGTTTGCTGAAATAAAAGAACAACTCCGAAGCTCTAGCAATGGAACAGATATAAACAGCTTGGAGGAGGTGGCTGAAATAGGAGGACAACTTCAAGGTTCTCGCAGCAGAACAGCCATAGATAATGAGGGAATGCGTCTGTGGAGATCTAAATTATTGTTGATAGGTGAAGGAGGTGTCGGCAAGACCTCCCTGCTCCGCGCCATACAGGGCAAATCATTTGATGCACGGCAGTCTTCCACCCACGGCATTGAGATCAAAGCTTTAGGTCTGGCTCATCCCACAGAGCCTGATGTCACCATGACTCTCAATGCTTGGGACTTTAGCGGTCAAGAAATCTACCACGCCACCCATCAGTTTTTTCTCACCAACCGCTCCCTCTTTCTCCTCGCCTTCAACGCCCGCCTCGGCTTTGAGCAAGGCAAGCTGATTCACTGGCTCAAAACCATCCGCGCCAACGCCCCAGATTCCCCCGTTATTTTGGTCGCTACCTACACAGACGAACGCGATGCAGACATACCCCTGTCAGACCTAAAACAGCAGTTCCCCCAAATCACCGGCCTCTACGAAGCGAGCAACAAAACAGGGGAAGGCATCAGAGAACTACAGCAGGCCATCACCACCGCTGCCGCCGAGCTACCGCTCATGGGCGAAATCTGGCCCACCACCTGGCTAAAATTTGCTAACGCCATCCGCCAAAGCAAAGGCAAGCAAGCCACGCCTCAAAAATTCTGGGACGCCATGACCAAAGCAAAAGTCTCAGAAGACGGCCAGCCCGTCTTAGCAAAGTGGCTCCACGAACTGGGCGATATCCTATTCTTTCAAGACGACGACGACGTTAACGATTTGGTCATTCTCAAGCCTCAGTGGGTCACCGAATATATCAGTAAAGTACTCACCGCCAAGGAAGTGATCAAACGCAACGGCATCTTTACCCGCCAGTGTATGAATCAGGTTTGGGCAGACCTCTCACCCAGCCTTCGCGACTTCCTTTTACACCTCATGGAGCGGTTTGACCTCTCCTATCGCACCCTCGAAAACCGCGACATCAGTCTGGTCGTAGAGCGCTTGCCCTTCGAGCCGCCCGACGGCTTCCAATCTCTCTGGCAGAAAAAGCAGCAGGAGCCCAACTGCAAAGAGATCTCTATGAAATTTCAAGTCAGCGAGATTCTTCCCGGCATTCTCACCTGGTTCATCGCTCGTCAGCATCGCTTCACCATCGATCAGGGCGAGCGACGCGGCATCCACTGGCGCACAGGCGTATTGTTTCAAGACCGAGACGCCAAACACCTCGGCCTTGTCCGCACCCTACGTGACGAAAGCACCAACGCCGACTATCTACACCTCACCGTCCGTGGCCCCGTCCCCCACAACTTCTTCGACTTGCTGCGCGAAGGACTAGAGCTAACCCTCCGCCGCTATCCCGGCCTCAAAGTCACCCGATTATTGCCCTGCCCCGACCCAGAGAACACTGACTGCATCCACGAGTTTGACTACGCCAATCTCATCCGCCGTCTGGAGCTAGAAAAGCCAAAGACACGGATCGAATGCCCTCATTGCTTGGCTGATATTTCAGTTACAGGCATTCTCTTTGGACTGCATTATACAACAGAAGACGCCGTCATAGAGACGATTGATTCACTACAAGAATCAATGACGCAGGAGTTTACCGAGCTACGAGCGCTGCATCAGCGCAATACACTCCAATTCATTCGCGGTATGCAAAAGCAAATCGAATCTCCCTGTCCCAGCGTATTTGTCTTGCGTCCTGATGATCGCCGTATCTGGCAAAAAGCCTGGGAAGGAGATATCGGCTCCCAGCACATCAACCTTCAGCTCTACTGCGAGCATCCCGGCTGCTTCCATCCCGTGCAGCACGGCGGTCTCTATCCCATCGACAACCCTGAGCAATGGCTCCGGGTAATGACGCCTCACCTCAATCGACTCTCTGGCATTTTGAAGTATGTCACGCCAGTAGTTGGTCCCTGGCTCACTATCTCAGCCCCCGTCTATAGCGAACTGATAAAAAACGACCTGGCCCTCACTAAAGCTCTGATCGACAAACTCCCAGAAATTACATTCGCAGATGGCTATCTCGACGTTCATGACTATCCCGACTCTGATGGTGATCTTGACTTTGATGATGGCAATTACATAGCCCTGTCAGAATTCGATAGAGCTCTCAGTGTTAGCGGTCCGGCATTGCGTTCCCTACACGAATTCCTCAAGCGCAAAGACCCCGCCCAAACCTGGGGCAACCTCACCCGCACCATCACCCCCGAAGGCGATGTCATGTGGCTCTGCAAAGATCACATCAAAGAGATCTATCCCACCTCTTCATAAATTTAGGCAGTGACCAGTTCAGCTTTTGCATCAGGCGAAGCCGGCTCAAAGCGCAAGCGCATAATTTGCTCTGGGCGCAATCCCAAAGACTCGTAAGTGCGGCCAGTGCGAACCGATAGGTCAGCGCTTACGCTATCGCTAAACTCAACTTCAAACGCCGTCCCATCAGCCAATAGCTCAACGACCGTACCTAGTTGCCCCTGAAAAACCACTAAAAGCCAAGCCAGATCAACGCTTCAGGCTGTAAGTAGCAGGCTAGAATTGCCAGATAAGCCGCTACCGCTGGGAAAATCTTGCAAAATGAAGCCATCCTCATCGCCCTCAAATACCGACTCGCCGCTATCCGCCCTGGCTCGACAGCTGAACCTGAGCCACCCGCTGGTGCAACTGGCTGAGACAATAGAGTGGCAGTCGTTTGAGGCGAAGTTTGGCCGAGTTGCTAAAGCGAGTGGTGGACGGCCCGCGTTGCCGACGCGGTTGATGGTGGGGCTGCACTACCTGAAAGCACTGTATGACGAAAGTGACGAGTCAGTGGTGTCAAAGTGGGTAGAAAATCCCTACTGGCAGCATGTTTGTGGGGAGCAGGTGTTTCAGCATGACTTTCCCTGCCATCCGACGAGTTTGGTGAAGTGGCGAAAACAGATTGGCGTAGAGGGTTTTGAACAACTGCTTGGACAAATTATTCAAACGGCAATGCGCACAGCTGTGATGCAACCGAAAGAGATTGAGCGCGTGAATGTCGATACCACAGTGCAAGAGAAAGCAGTGGCTTTTCCGACGGATGCGAGACTTTATAATCACGCCAGAATAACCTTGGTTCGGGCGGCTAGAAAGCGAGGTGTGAAATTACGTCAAAGCTATGTGAGAGTTGGGAAGTACGCCTTCTTTAAGCAAAGTCGATACCGTGTTGCCAGACAACT
>JBBSNR010000034.1:0-14448 GCA_038260635.1 Phormidesmidales cyanobacterium | reverse complement strand
ATGGGAATTGAGGTTTGACAACCGAAGACAGCAGCCAGCAGCCCCAAGACCAGGCAAACGTCAATGCAAAGAATACTAACAGGCGCGTGCGAAAGCCGGATCTACCTCGATTTTTCATAGGTAAATTTCACCACTTTGTTTACTATCACATCTACAAATTTGGCCGACTCATTCATCCAGGGACTATGCCCTGATCGCTCGAACCAAATCAATTCTTTGTGGGGTGCAGTGAGAATATTGAAGTATTCCTCAGTTAACTTGGGCGGCGCGCTGACATCGTGGCGTCCGATGAGAAAGTAAACGGGTGCTTGGAGGCGCGTCGCCTGCTGGCGAAAGTCCACATCCCACAGTTGCGGGTAAACAACTGGAAATGTATCTAGCAATCCTCGAACAAAATTTACCTTGTCGTATAGTCCGTACTCAGAACCCGCAAGGTCTTGCAGAGTACTGAAGCCCCTATTGGCGATCGCAGGATTCTGATTCATATAATCGTACAAGTCTGTGAGGTAGGTCGCACTCTTCATCGTGACGTCATCGTAATAGGGCGGCGGTCCCTGTCGCTTGAGTTTTTCCACTTGCTGAGTGTCGCCGCGTTCCTGTGCCAAACGCAGCGCAAAATCATAGCAAATCTGATCGTTCTCCAGAAACGCCACCATCTGCCCGGTGCCAATAAAAGCATGAAACAATTCTGGGTAACGCTGCACCATCATAATGCCAAGGGCGCTGCCCCACGACTCGCCCAACACATAGACCTTTTCTTCGTCAAAGCGCTGCTGCAAGTTCAAGATCAGTTTGTGGGCATCGGTAACGTAGCGATCAGGGGTCAGCTTGGAACGATCTACCGCGTTGAAGGATTTGCCCGCCCCTGGCTGATCCCAGTTGACCACAACAAAGTGATCTTCTAGTCCTGACAGGGCGCGTCGCTCAGCGACCATTTGACTACCGCCGGGGCCACCCGCCAGAAAGAGCAGCACTGGATTGCGCGAGTCCTTACCGCGAATCGTGATCCACTGATTGCTGCCGCCGAGGCTCACTTTTTCTAGTACGGCAATGCTGTGAGGAATAGGCTTGCTGTTGATATCGAGAATAGGTGGTGTAGATGCGAATAGCTGCGAGGCGAAAATGGCGAGGAGGGCGATCGCCACAAACCCTGCAAGCTCGGCAAGAACCACACGCACGGTAAAGCCAAGTCGAAACACCGCAATCAGCAGCGCCACCTCTGCCATTGCAAATAGAATCTGAATCGATGGGGAAACGGTAGTGCTAATCGGCAGCAATGCTACTGGGATCATCGCTAGAGCGATCGCGATAGATACTAGAATTCGCAGCAGTACGCGGGCGATCTCGCTCACAATATGAAGTTTGGATAGCCGATTGGGTTTGCGAATCGGAATATCCAGGAGGTGACTCATGATAAATCTCACTATTTGGACAAGCCCTACGGTGATCCCCCCTCACTTTTCTACGTCTCACGGCAACTCAGAAGCCGGTTACTTTTTTAATAAGAGAAAAAATGCACAGGGGCATAGCCATCAATATGATGAACCGCTTTCTCAACCTACGTGGGCTGTCCCGCTCGGCGTCGTGACGATGGTTTTGGGCTTAGCTGCGATCACGTAAACACTAGGAAACAAATGTGAGTATTCTGTGTGGTGGCATTAAAACGTCATCACACAATAGATGAGTCATTACTGAAGTTTGGACACTCACAGTTTCCTCAAGTTGATCTGTTTAAGTGGGCTTACTCAATTAGATTGAGGTCGTGAAAACGGTATGTGGGGTGAGGATCGCGAGGTGAACATGAAAGGTCAAGTTATTTAATCCTCGATTCTCAGGACAAAAGACATTCGATCAATCTAGTCTCGCTGCTCCCAAAACATAGAAAATTTATGCAAACCGCCCAAACCCTGCAAACCAACGTCCTAACCTCCGAGCTTCTCAACAAAATAGATGCTTACTGGCGCGCCGCCAACTATTTGTCGGTTGGGCAAATTTATCTGTTCGACAATCCGCTGCTTAAACGTCCGCTCACCCTCGCAGATATCAAGCCCATGCTGCTGGGCCACTGGGGGACAACGCCTGGGCAAAACTTCATATACGCCCACCTCAACCGGGCGATCAAAAAATACAACCTCAGCATGATTTACGTCTCCGGCCCCGGTCATGGCGGCCCGGCAGTGGTGGCCAACACCTACCTGGAAGGCACCTACAGCGGGATCTATCCCCATATCAGCCAGGATGAGGCGGGATTGCAAAAGCTCTTTCTACAGTTTTCGTTTCCCGGCGGCATTCCCAGCCATGCCTCACCGGAGTGCCCCGGCTCGATTCACGAAGGCGGTGAGCTGGGCTATTCTCTCAGCCATGCCTTTGGGGCGGTGTTCGATAATCCTGATCTTGTTGTGGCCTGCGTCGTGGGCGATGGTGAGGCAGAAACCGGCCCGCTGGCAACGGCATGGCACTCCAACAAGTTTCTCAACCCCGCTACCGATGGCGCGGTGCTGCCTATTCTGCACCTCAACGGCTACAAAATTGCCAACCCTACTATCCTCGCCCGCATTGAGCCAGAAGAGCTGGATCAGCTGCTGCGCGGCAATGGCTGGACACCTTACTACGTCGAGGGTGACGAGCCTGCGCTGATGCATGAAACAATGGCGGCGACCCTTGACCGCGCGGTGGAAGACATCCACCGCATCCAGCACACCGCTCGGGTTCTGGGTGACACTCAGCGCCCTCGCTGGCCGATGATCGTGCTGCGATCGCCCAAAGGCTGGACCGGGCCAAAATGGGTAGATGGCCTCCAGATCGAAGGCACATTCCGGGCGCATCAGGTACCGCTCTCCGACCCGGCCACCCATCCCGAACATCTTAAACAGCTTGAAGACTGGCTGCGCAGCTACCGACCTGAGGAACTTTTCGACGAGCAAGGGCGGTTGAAACCGGAGCTAGCGGAACTTTCGCCTGAGGGCGATCGCCGCATGGGAGCCAACCCCCACGCCAACGGTGGCCTGCTGCTGCGCGATCTGATCATGCCCGACTTTCGCCAGTACGCGGTGAACGTGCCTGCTCCCGGATCGGTTCAGGCTGCTGACGCCCACCAGCTCGGCGTGTTTCTCCGGGATGTCATTCAGCTCAACCAGGCGCAGCGTAATTTCAGAATTTTTGGCCCCGATGAAACCCTCTCCAACCGTTTGAACGCCGTGTTTGAGACGACCGACCGCCAGTGGGATGCCCAAACCCAGGAGAACGACGAGTTCCTCGCCGCCGATGGCCGGGTGATGGAAATGTTGAGTGAGCATCAGTGTGAGGGCTGGCTAGAAGGCTACCTGCTCACGGGGCGACACGGCCTCTTTAACTGCTACGAGGCGTTTATCCACATCATCGACTCAATGTTCAACCAGCACGCCAAGTGGCTGAAGGTGACAGCAGGGCTACCGTGGCGACGACCGATTGCCTCGTTAAACTACCTGCTGGCCTCCCACGTCTGGCAGCAAATGCACAACGGCTTTACCCATCAAGACCCTGGTTTTATCGATCACGTTGTGAACAAAAAAGCCTCTGTCGTGCGCGTTTACCTACCGCCCGATGCCAACTGCCTGCTGTCGGTTTGGGATCACTGTTTGCGCAGCCGCGATTACGTCAATGTGGTGATTGCAGGCAAGTATCAAGCCCCGCAGTGGCTAACCATGGACGAAGCCGTGAAGCACTGCGCCGCAGGTATTGGTGTTTGGGACTGGGCCAGCAGCAACGGCAGTGCCGAACCCGATGTAGTCATGGCCTGCTGTGGCGATGTGCCCACCCTGGAGACCCTGGCCGCCGTTTCAATTCTGCGGGAGCATTTGCCTGCGCTAAAAATCCGCCTGGTCAATGTCGTCGATCTGATGAAGCTGGAGCCGCAGAGCGAACATCCTCACGGACTGAGTGACCAGGCTTTTGATGCGCTTTTTACGCAGGACAAGCCGGTCATCTTTGCCTTTCACGCTTATCCGTGGCTGATCCACCGGCTGACCTACCGTCGTACCAACCACAGCAACATTCACGTCCGGGGCTACAAGGAAGAAGGCACCATCACCACGCCTTTTGACATGACGGTGTTGAACGATCTTGATCGCTTTCATCTGGTGATGGATGCGATTGATCGCCTGCCGCATCTAGGGGCTGAAGGGGCTGAGTTAAAGCAAAAGATGCAGGCCAAGCTAATCCACCACAAGCAATACATCCATCAACACGGTCAGGACTTGCCAGAAATTCGCAACTGGCAATGGAGTCCAGCGCCGCCAGCGCCGCCGTTAGTTAGTAAAACGCCAGCGCTGACATGAGACTGTACAGAACAACAAGCCCACTACCCTCATCCCAGGAGATCACTATGCAAATCCAAATTCATACTGACCACAACATTGAAGGTCACGAAGCCCTAGCTGACAGGGTCAGTGGCATTGTGGGGGATGCTCTGAGCAGAGTGAGCGATCGCATCACCCATGTTGATGTTCACCTGAGCAATCAGAACAGTGAACAAGCAGACGGTAATGACAGCCTGCGCTGCATGGTTGAAGCCCACCTCGAAGGCCGTCAGCCCATTGCAGTCACCCACCAAGCCGCCACTCTCGACCAGGCCGTTGACGGGGCTGCCGATAAACTGACCCACCTGATCGATCACACGCTAGGACGGCTCAAGCACCAAGAAAGACACCGGACTGACCCGCCTCTGCCTCGCTTGTCCTAGTCCTGAATTTCTACGACGGTCAGGCGATTCACCTATGAAAGGGCCGTATGAAGCGCTTCAGGCACCCGCCGCCGATAGCTGTCAGAGGGCAAGTACGGGAGAACTCGATACTTACTACGACAAGGCCATTGCGCATATTTGCGACGCCGACTCGATTCTGATCACGGGGCGAGGTGTAGCCAAGCATGAGCTGCAAAAGCGAATGGGAGAAAATCGGCTTGGGGCCAGGGTGGGTCGGGGTTGAAACGGTTGATAACCTGACCGAACCTCAGCTCGCCGCCAAGATTCGACAGCACTTTAGCGCATGACCTCTGGCAAGCAGATCGAATGAGAAGCAAAAGATTAAGGCAACCTTATGTATTACATCGTTGAGACTCAGAAATCATTCAGCCAAGTATCGACAGACCTAGAAGCAGCCGTTTTGCATCATGGCTTTGGAGTCTTGCATGTCCATGATTTGGGAACCACGCTGCGCAGTAAAGGCATTACCTTTGAGGAAGAGTGCAAGATTTTTGAAGTGTGCAATCCAGGGCAGGCGGCCAGAGTGCTGTCTACCGATATGCGCCTCAATATGGCATTACCCTGTCGGATTTCAGTGTTTACAGAGAAAGGTACAACGAAGATCGGACTCATTAAGCCAGCACAAATGCTCTCATCACTTTCTCAAGATGTCGCCTTGGCTCAAGTTGCTCAAGAGGTTGAGGAAAAAACGATTCAGATGGTTGATGAAGCGAAATGAATACTCATTACGTCCTTACAGGTGGGGTGAGAAGATGTTTTTAATAAGTGACAAGAAATCAATTCAGACAATATTCTCTGGTTTTTTAATCAGTCTTTGTGTTTTGTTTACTCTGGGGCAAAACTCCCTTCTGGCAGCGCCTTTCACTGAAGCTGACCTGATGGCTCAAGAAAGCCTCGAAAGCCCTGAAGTCTCTGAAAAGCTGGAGTCGGAGATTAATCGCTTTCTTACATCGATACCATCAGGATATTTCACGATAGCCAATGTTGCAGGATTAAAGACCCAATTAAAGAATGCTCCAACCGTATTGGTAGATGTGCGAGAACCCTCTGAGTATCAGTCGGGACACATCCCTGAGGCGATCAATATTCCGCTGCGCACACTAGCTCAAAACCTGTATGAAGTCCCGCGCGATCGCCCTGTAGTGCTGTACTGCTCAACGGGCTATCGATCAGCGATGGGAGTCATGATTCTACACCTATTGGGCTACGAAAATGTGCAGGGATTTCCTCCTAGCTTTGCAGGCTGGAAAGCATCAGGAGAGAGCATTTCCTCTAGTGAATCCACCAAGATAACTGATTAAACCTAAATTGTTTACGCTGTTCATTTTTACGCTGAAACTACAAAAAAGTTTAACCCCATGAGCATTTTTACGATTTACTCCATCGGTTTTCATCGATTCAAAGTCTTTTCTTTGCGCTGGCTACTCACCGTTTGCATGTGCGGTTTACTGCTGGTCGGAAATTCCTTGCCCGCTTTTGCCGTTGTAACGCAAATCGAAGAATATCCAGGGCAGATGCTCTACCAATCTCGGCAAAGCCTGCAAGATCAGACTGGAAAGATGTGGCAGGCGATCGCGTTTAAACGCACCCATCCTGAAGGCAGTGAAATTATCTCTTTACGACTCATCAGTCTTCTCGGTGAGGCAGCGCTAGATCACACTCAACCGCTCACCCTGACCCCATCCCTGGGAAAAACGCTAACTGCTCAGGATATTTCTAGCGATATTTCTCAGGACATAGCCACGCCAGCGAATGTCGGAGAATATGACATCAAACTTGTCCTAGCGCAGTTGCAGGCAGAAATTCCCTTGCAATTAACAGTACCAACCCTCGACGGGAAAGCCGTCCGCTTATCGGTTCCTGCTGCTACAATTCAGGAATGGCAAACCCTTGCCAGCATTTGATCAAGCGCTTTATATCAGTCAGTCAGCAACGGGCAACCTGAAATCCAATCTGAAATCATTGTCCGACTGCCAATGCCTTTTCTCTAAGCCGCCGGATGCATTCACTAAAGTATCTCGTTGATAACTGCGAAGAATAGTCGTCGCGATCAATAACGCATTCGATTAGCACCAGTCCGTCATGAGACTGCGCTTTGCTGATGGCCACCGACAGTTCGCCAACTGTTTTCACGCGCTGACCCCAGCCTTTGCCCTCGCTCAAATTAAAGACATTAACAAGCCCAGCGTAGTCCCAGTTTTGAATGTTGTGGTAGGGGCCGTCGTAAATTTTACCTTCGATGGTACAGCCGCCGTTGATCAAAAAGATAATTGGGTTGAGTTCATAGCGAATCATCGTAGAAACTGCTTGGGCCGTTAGCTGAAAAGAGTCGTCTCCGATGAGGGCGATCGCCCGTTTGTTTTCACCTAGTGCCAGCGCGTAGCCCAGCAGCGCACCCACTGACCAGCCGGTAGAACCGTACTGCATCTGAATCTCATAAAGACAGCCGGGCGGCAGCGTCAGCTTTTGACTGTTAAACCAGGAATCCCCGGTTCCAACCAGCAGCGCTGAGTCTGTGTTCAGCATAGCCTGCATCTGTTCGCGAATTGCCCGGTTGGATAGCGGCGCTGCTGCTTTCATCGTTTCAGACGGATTGGCGTCTAACTGAATTTACTTAAAGGCTTGAAAAGCAGCGTCGTTGACCTGAATTTTAGCGCTCAGCGTAATGAAAAATTCTTGCATGTTTACCTGTGCATATTCCGCCTCGGCCAGGATCACCCGGTCGGGCTGCACTTCAATTAGCTTTGCGCGATCAATCGAGCAAGACCCGCCTGCGGTGGTGTAGTCGTTGAAAACTGGGCCAGCAACCAGATAGGCATCGCAAGATTCAATGATTTCGGCGCAGCCGGGACTGCTGGCTACGCCCCAATAGCAGCCGATATAGTGAGGCGCATCTTCGGGGAACATGCCTTTCGCATTTGGCGTGATCGCCGTTGCATAGCCAGAGAGATTTGACAGGGCGTGAAAGGCGGAAATGGCCATTGCGGTTCGCAGCTTCACCCCCGCGACTAGCGCTGGCTTAGCCGCCTGATTCAGCCGGTTTGCGACCGCCTGGACTGCCGCTTCCAACGCCTCTGGATTACTCTCAAATCGACGCTCAATCTGGAGCGGAACAGACTGCGGAATCGGAACGTTGACCAGATTGCAGGCAACTTCTATGTAGACCGGCTTGCGCTTAAGAATGGCCGCTTCAAACGCGCGCGAGATCAGGCGATGAGCATCTTCAATGTGGCGAATCACAACAGCTTCAGCCGTTACTTCTTTAAAGATGCGAGAAACCTGATCAAAATCGTACTCATCTGTAGAATAAGGAACCAGGCGGTGCTGAGCTTTGTCATTGGCGCTAGGGCCGCCAGAAATAACGATAATAGGCAAATCTTCGGCGTAGGCTCCGGCAATGGCGTTGACCAAACTTAGCCCGCCGCCGGTAAACGTTATCACCACTGCTGCTGCGCCTCTTACGCGAGCGTAGCCATCGGCGGCATATCCGGCATTGAGTTCGTTGCAGCAGCCGATCATTTTCAGCCGGTTGTTTTTCGATAGCTGATCGAGCAAGGCCAGACTGTCGTCGCCTTGCACCGTGAAGTAATGCTCCACCCCGATTGATTCGAGCAGATCTGCTAGATAGGTGCCAATATTCGGTGAAGCATTAGAACAATTACTCATGGCCAAATTCTCGGATGTTCTTTATGTTCGGCAAACTATAGTCCAGCAGCATACAGTTAAATTCTGCTGAAGAGTATTGAGCTATCAAACATTACTTGGGAATGCTTCATTTTTAATTTTTCTTTTGCCTGAATAAAAGCCTAAAGGATAAATATAAGGAAATCATGAGGAGACTTTATCACCCGAATCCTCACAACTTCCTCACAGTTTTTCCGTAACCTATAGCTGTAGATAATCGGTTAGCCAAAACATAGATGCTCATCAGCGGCATGATCTGTATTGTTCTCGGCATCTTGATTTGAAGGCAGTTGTCATCTACAGTGCCCTGGCTGATTGGGACATTGGTGGGCATTAATCTCTTATTTAATGGTATCTGGATGCTCACTTTGCATTCAGACCGACGCCACACCTTAAGTGAGCATTAGAAAAGTGAGCATTAGGAAAGTGAGCATTGGGCATACGAGACTTTGCGCTCTAAACATAGCGCCGTACCAAGAACATTAGCGGGATCGCGTTCCGTAGGAAGCATTTTATGGTTTTATCACGTCCGTCTACGGTTGAGAGTCTGACTGGCTCTCTAGACATCCAGCCGTTGTCCGTTTGGCGCTTACCCATAGAGGCGGTGTACCCTTTTCTGGAGACTGGCCCTGGCGGATTGCCCGCCTCCGAAGCCCAGCAACGCTTTGAGAAGTTTGGCGCTAATGAGCTGCCCAAACCGCCGAGTCGTCCCCTTTGGCTGCGCTTTACCGATCAGCTCACTCACTTTATGGCACTGCTGCTGTGGGTGGCCGGTATTTTGGCCTTTGTCTCGGGCACACCTGCGCTGGGGTGGGCCATTTGGGCCGTGATTTTGGTCAATGCGATCTTTAGCTTTTCGCAAGAGTTTCAGGCAGAGCAGGCACTCTCGGCGCTAAAAGATATGCTTCCTCAGCAGGTGAGCGTTTACCGCGCAGGCGAGCTGGTTAAGATTCCGACACGGGAGTTGGTGCGGGGAGATGTGGTGCAGTTGGAAGAGGGCGATCGTATCTCTGCTGATGCCCGTTTAGTCTCCGCTGAAAGCCTCTATATTGATGTGTCGATCTTAACGGGGGAGTCTCTTCCCGTTTCTCGTAACGCCAATCCTGTACATCAAACAGGATCGATTTCCGCGCCAGGAGAACCGCTCGCTCGCGCTGGGGAGAACCCGCTACATGAGACCGTAAACCCAGCAGAAAAAAACAATTTGGTGCTAGCGGGCTCGATGGTCTCATCAGGACGTGGTGTGGCGGTGGTTTATGCCACAGGTGCAGAGACTGAGTTTGGCCATGTGGCTCATCTGACCACGGCAGTCAAGCGCGAACCCAGTACCCTGGAGGTGCAGGTCAGCCAGATTGTGCGGGTGATTACCGCGATCGCCCTGATCATGGGTAGCCTTGTCTTTGTCCTTACTTCCGTGCTGGTCGGCATGGAGATTAAAGAAAGTTTTATTTTTGCTATTGGGATTATTGTGGCGCTCGTGCCGGAAGGACTCTTGCCTACGGTAACGCTGTCTTTAGCCATTGGCGTGCGGCGCATGGTGAAGCGCAACGCCTTGGTGCGCAGGCTCTCAGCGGTGGAGTCTTTAAGCGCGACGACAGTCATCTGCACCGACAAAACTGGCACGCTGACCAAAAATGAAATGACGGTGCGCCAACTGTGGCTGCCCTCTACCTCAGCCGACGGGTCGAGCTTTTTAGAAGTGAGCGGCGCGGGTTACGATCCCACCGCCGGTAAAATTGAGATCCCAGCAGAGATGGACAATCCCTGGAAAGTAAACCTGTTGTTAACAGGCGCAGCGCTCTGTTCTAACGCGAGACTGGTCCACCTAGAGGCGTCTAGCCCCTGGCAGGAGATGGGCGATCCCACAGAAGGCGCTTTGATGGTGGCTGCTGCTAAAGGGGGATTGAATGTAGAGACATTGCAAAAGCAACTGCCTCGGCTGAAGGAAGTGCCCTTCGACTCCCGGCGTCGGATGATGAGCGTGGTTTTAGACTGGCAACAATCTGATCTGTGGCCGGATGCCTTGCCTTGCCTAGTGTTTACCAAAGGAGCGCCGGTAGAAGTCGTGCGCCACTGCCAGTTTATTCTACGCAGTGGCAAGGTTGAAGCGTTGAGTGCTGCTGAGGGTAATCGGGTGGTGGCGGCTAATGACGACCTGGCCCGGCAGGGGTATCGCGTTTTGGGCGTGGCGGCTCGGCGGGGCGATCGCACCCTGATAGACCTCAAAGCGCCAGACCTCGAACAGCAGCTTATCTTCATTGGCTTAGTTGCTATGTTCGATCCGCCTCGCCCAGAAGTCCCCGTCGCCATTGATCAGTGCCACGCTGCCGGGGTAAAAGTCACGATGGTGACCGGCGACTATGGGCTGACCGCAGAAGCGATCGCCCGTCAGGTCAGGCTAGTCGAGCCAGGTGCACCCGTGCGGGTGGTCACAGGAGACGGGCTAGGCCACCTTTCAGACGCCCAGCTCCGCCAGATTCTCAAATATCGCGCTGGCCTAGTATTTGCGCGCATGTCGCCAGAGCATAAGCTGCGGCTGGTGCAGGCTTATAAAGCTAACGGCGAAATTGTTGCCGTCACAGGAGACGGTGTTAACGATGCCCCGGCGCTGAGAGCCGCTAACATCGGTATCGCAATGGGACTGAACGGCACCGATGTCGCCCGAGAAGCCGCCGATATTGTCCTCACTGATGACAACTTTGCCACCATCGTCAGTGCCATAGAGCAGGGCCGAGCGGTCTATCAAAACATCCGCAAATTTATCACCTACATTCTGGCTTCCAACGTGGCGGAATTAGTTCCTTTTCTCGTCATGGTCGCGTTGAAAATTCCCCCAGCCCTGGTGATTATGCAAATTTTGGCCGTGGACTTAGGTACCGATATGCTGCCCGCCCTCGCTTTGGGCGCAGAACAAGCCGAACCGGGACTATTGCGCCAGCCGCCTCGGGCAAAAGATCAGGCGCTGCTGGATCGGTCGGTGATGCTGCGGGCCTATTGTTTTCTCGGTGTCATTGAAGCGGCGCTATCTATGAGCGCATTCTTTTTGGTGTGGTGGAGCCACGGCTATGGGCTAGCCGAGCTTCAGGCAGTCAGCCCCAAAATTCTCTCTCACGCTGCCGATGCCGCCACTGTTGGTATTTACGCTCAGGCAACTACAATGACGCTGGCTGCTATTGTGGCCTGCCAGGACGGCAACGTTTTCGCCTGCCGCTCGGAGAGAACGTCAATTCGACGGATTGGGCTATTTTCAAATCCGCTCATTTGGCTGGCCATTGCCGTTGAGTGGATGCTGATTATCGCAATTACTCAGCTAGTCTCTTTACAACAGGTCTTTTCCACCGCACCTATTGTTGGCTGGCACTGGCTACTGTTGCTAGCATGTCCGCCGATTATGCTGGGCGCTGAAGAAATTCGCAAAGCTTTTTTACAGCAACCTCGGCGTTCTATCCAACTGCCAACAAACAGAGGCAGAACAACCACTCACTAAGGCGATACTGAAATCAGGCATTGCCCGAAGCAAAATTATCGACGAACGCACCGAACCCTGGGGCATCAATGTCATTTCGGTAGAAGTAAAAGATGTGTTGATTCCCGCCGCCTTGCAGGATGCTATGTCGATGCAGGCCCAGGCCGAAAGAGAACGACAGGCTCGGGTAATTCTGGGCGATTCAGAACGGCAAGTGGCAGAAAAGTTTGGAGAAGCCGCCAAGACATACATCAACAACCCAGTAGCGCTACATTTGCGGGCAATGAACATGCTCTATGAAGGGCTGAAGAACAACTCTACCATCGTCATGGTGCCTAGTACCGCGTTAGATACGATGCAGCTCGGCGGTCTAGCTGGGATGACTGCCTTGACGATGGGACTGGGACAAGAGCAAGCGCCAGTGCAGAAAAACCCAGTGCAGAAAGAACCAATACAGAAAGAGCCAGAAAGCCTAGTCGAACATCAATTAGTTAGCCCGGTTAATGGTCAACCAGTTAACGGAAACGTGGGGCTATAGAGCTTCTGCGTTGACATATGCTCTGACATATGCTTTGGCATAACAACTTAATCGTTCAAAAAATCAAAGGATAATTGTTTATGTTTTCACCCATTGTTTCTTTAATCCGACGAGTTCTTGGCGTAGAGCGTTTTACTCACATCAGATCTGAAATCATTGT
The DNA here is from genome assembly GCA_038260635.1 of Phormidesmidales cyanobacterium. Taxonomy (GTDB): domain Bacteria; phylum Cyanobacteriota; class Cyanobacteriia; order Phormidesmidales; family Phormidesmidaceae; genus Phormidesmis. The sequence goes on along the minus strand of JBBSNR010000034.1, from coordinate 1,859 downwards.
GATACATTCCAACATCATTATTCATGTGAGTGGATGGATGGGTCTGAACCATACACAAGAGGTTGCGTTACTTCATATTGCTCGCGAAAACGGTAGAAAGCTGGGATTTCTTATTTAAGCTGATGCCGTACACCACTAAACTCACAGATTCATCATTCAATCTCCAGAGAATAAGAAAATAATGAGCGAGAAATAAGGGCTAGATTACTGGCATTTTGAATCTTACGGAATAAGAAACATAACAAAGATAAAACATAACAAAGATAGAAGGAGTATTGATGACGAAAACCACTGCTAATCGACCCAAGAGTTCTAGAAGGAACACCAAAACAAAGAACACCAAAGGCACAGAGAATCTAAAAGCTCTGTCGATGTCGGAATTGCAAACAACGTTAGCGTCATCGCCCGATGGACTCACTCAAGAGGAAGCGAGCAAGCGGCTGACCCAATACGGCCCCAACGAGATTAGAGAAGAGAAGACCAATCCATACCTGAAATTCCTCAGCTACTTTTGGGGGCCGATTCCGTGGATGATCGAGGTAGCGGTGGTTCTATCAGGCGTGGTGGGACACTGGCCAGACTTTTTCATTATTCTGCTGCTGCTGGTTTCCAATGCCGTGGTCGGATTTTGGGAAGAACATGAGGCGGGTAACGCGATCGCCGCCCTGAAAGCCAAGCTGTCTGTCAAAGCGCGGGTCAAACGGGATGGGAAGTGGACGACCCCCGCGTCCCGTGAGCTGGTGCCAGGGGATGTCATCCGCCTGCGCCTGGGCGACATTGTGCCCGCCGATGCCCGCCTGCTGGAGGGCGATCCAGTGGAGGTCGATCAATCGGCGCTGACCGGAGAGTCGTTGCCCGCCAAACGCAAATCCGGCGAGGCGGTGTTTTCCGGTTCGATTGTTCGCCAGGGAGAAATTGGCGCACTGGTCTATGCCACAGGCGCGAATACCTATTTTGGCAAGACGGCGCAACTGGTGCAGACGGCACACACAGTCAGCCATTTTCAAAAAGCGGTCTTAAAAATCGGCAATTACCTGATCATCCTGGCGCTGGTGCTGGTGACGGTGATTATTACCGTTGCAACGCTTCGAGGCGACCCCATCCTCACAACATTGCAGTTTGCCTTAGTCTTAACCGTGGCCGCAATTCCAGTGGCGATGCCGACGGTGCTATCGGTGACGATGGCCGTTGGCGCTCGACTGCTTGCTAAGAAACAGGCGATCGTCAGTAAGCTGGTCGCGATTGAAGAGCTAGCAGGCGTAGACGTGCTGTGCGCGGATAAAACCGGCACGCTAACCCAAAACAAACTGACGCTAGGAGATCCCTTTAGCGTCAACGCTGTTTCTGGCAAACAGGTGATTCTCTGCGGTGCACTGGCCTCTCGCGCAGAAAACACCGACACCATTGATTTAGCTGTTCTAGACGGGCTGAAAGACAAGGATGCGTTAAAGGCTTACAAGGTTGTTCACTTTATCCCCTTCGACCCGGTGCATAAGCGCACCGAAGCTACCATCAAGGGCACCAACGGCAAAGCTTTCAAAGTGACTAAGGGTGCACCACAGGTGATTTTGGCCTTGACTGACAATACTGAGAAAATTGCCGTCGAACAGGCCGTTAACGAATTCGCAGCGCGCGGCTTTCGTTCACTGGGAGTAGCGCGGGCTGAGGGGAATGGCCAATGGCAGTTTATGGGAGTACTGCCCCTGTTCGATCCGCCTCGGGATGATGCCAAGTCTACGATCTCCACCGCAGGCAAAATGGGCGTGACGATCAAGATGGTGACAGGTGATGCTCTGGCGATCGCTCAAGAAACCGCCAAAAAACTAGAAATGGGCGCAAACATCCTCGATGCCAGGAGT